>JAJTHA010000212.1 GCA_021299565.1 Candidatus Caenarcanales bacterium | reverse complement strand
CAGTCAACTCCGAGTAGCTCGGACTCGCAAGCCTAGCTCTGAACGATTTTGTAACAAGTCTAAATTATTAAATGGTATTTTTGGTAAGTCTTGCAGTTTTGAGTAACAATAATTCTTTTTGAAGTTGTGCCTCAGCAAGTATCAGGCTCGGATCGGTTTTTGAAGCATCTGGGCTGAGAAGTTGAATTTTAGCTTTGCTCTCTTCAGCAGCTTGATTAGCAAGAGCTTCATCTATGTCACTACCTTTTTTTGCAAATTCTGTAAGAACAACTGCTTTGTTTTTTTCTACTTCTAATATTCCACCAATAACTGCTATAACTTCAGTCTTGCCATTGGTTTTTTTAAACTTGAGGGGGCTTGCTTTTAGTTTTGTTTTGGTTGATGCGTGATTCGCTAAAATTCCGATTTCTCCGGACTCGGACATTACTGAAAGCTCAGTGATTTCTTCATTGAGTATCAGTCCTTCTGGGGTTACAATTTCTAATGAATAAGTCGTAGCCATAGGTTATGATTCTAGCATGCGTTTTTCATATCTTCTAGCGTTAACTTTTTTATTAATAGGAAATCAAATTATGGCAATAACACAAATAAACTCAAGCAAACCACTAACTATAAAAGGTACAAAATTTATTAAATCCTTCGCGGGTATTGATGAATATAAGCTTGCAAACGGTCTTAGAGTGATTCTTAAGCCAAATACAAATGTCCCGATGATCAGTTTTCAAGTTTGGTACAAAGTAGGGAGCCGTAACGAAAGTTTAGGTTTGACAGGATTAGCTCACTATTTAGAGCACATCATGTTTAAAGGTACTAAGCAATTTGGTAAAGGCGAAATTGCCCAATCAATCACATTAAAAGGTGGAATATTCAATGCTTTTACGAGTGATGATTACACAGCATATTTTGAAAATTTCTCTCCAGAAAATTTAGAGCTTGCTATCAAAATCGAATCAGATCGTATGCAAAATTCAAGACTTGATTTCGAGGAAGTTGAGTTAGAAAGAAGCGTTATAGTTTCAGAATTAGAAGGCAATAGAAATCAACCTCAAAATAATTTGTACGAGATTATGAGATCTGCGGCTTTTAATGTCCACACTTACCGTAATCCAGTAATTGGTTGGAAAGAAGATTTGAATAATATTAACGCTAATAATATGCGTGATTTTTATCAAACCTATTACTATCCTGACAATGCAAGAGTGGTTCTTGTCGGTAATTTTGATCATGAATTAGCTTTAACTCTTATTGAAAAATATTTTGGGCAATATAAACCAAGAAATAAAGAATTCCCAGTACTAACACCAGAGCCTGAACAAAAGGCTTTGAAGCAAGTCACGATTTATAATGGAGGTAATTCTAAACTTTTAGGAATTGCTTATCATATACCTGAATTCAAAAATAAAGACAGCGTTGCGCTTCATATACTCGCTGATATTTTGTTCGGAGGAATGACAAGTAGATTGTATCCAAAGCTTGTTGATAGTGGGCTTTGTAATGATATCTCCGGAGCCGCAGAATCAAATATTGATGCTTCTATGTTTAGAATATTGATCAATCTTAATCCAGAGACTGATCCTAAAGAAGTTGAGCAAATCATTGATAGAGAATTTGAATTGGTCAAAAATAATATTAATATTGAAGAGCTAAACCTTTCAAAAGCAAGGGAAGAATCTTCTTTTGTTTATCAAGCAGATGGTGTTTATGATGAGGGTTTGCAGCTTGGATTTTTTGATATAGTTGCTGGTGATTGGACTAGATATGTTACTTGGTTAGATGATGTCAAAGCCTGCAGCATAGATGACGTTCAAAGAGTAGCAAAGCAGTATTTTAAACCTGATAACAAAACTCTAGTTGTTTCTTTGCCAAATAAAAGTCCCGAAGCATTGATTCCTATTCAAGAAACTACCACTATCACTGGTAATGAAAGTGGATTGGATTCAAAAGTGCATGCGAATTATGGAGCAAATGTAGTTGAGCCTTTAAGCCCAGAAAAACTCGCTAAATTAAATAAATTGACAGAAGCTAAATTTTCCAAAAAAGCAGTTTTCCCGAAAATGCAATTGGATTTCAAATCTTTGGATCTAGGTTATAGCGGCTGGAAAGTCTTTCATAAACAAGATAGTAATTTGCCTCTAATCTTTGGCAATATTTATCTTTATGGTGGTTCGGCGAATGATACTACTAGACCTGGAATTTCGTATTTGACTAGTCAAATGCTAACTAGAGGATCTAAATTCAAAGATAAATATGAGATTTCTAAGTTAACAGATATCTATGGTTCGGATATTGGTTTTTCAAGTACTAAAGAGACAGCAAGAATAAGCTTCTCTTCAATAAGTAAAAATATTGATGAAGTTGTTAGCTTGTTAGATGAGGTATTAAAAAATCCAAGATTTGATCAAGCAGAGCTTGATAAATTAAAAGCACAAACAATTGCTCAAATCAAGCAAGAAGATGATTATCCTCAAAGAATCTCGAGAAGAGATATCACAAGATTGATTTATCCTGTT
>JAJTHA010000187.1 GCA_021299565.1 Candidatus Caenarcanales bacterium | reverse complement strand
CTCAGAGTTGTCATTGCGAGCGCAGCGAAGCAATCTCATACAATTATACCGAACGAGATCGCCACGCCTCCTACGGAGGCTCGCGATGACAATAATTTCGTTGATAATTTTAAGCAACAACTTTCATCCCCAACTTCTGCATCAACTCATGGTCTTTTGATGCGCCCTGTAACTCAGTGGTCAAGAGCTTATCACCGGTATGGATACTATTCGCTCCAGCAATAAAACACATCGCCTGCAATTCATCAGACATAGAAAGCCTGCCCGCTGAGAGTCTCACTCTTGCTTTTGGAATAAAAATACGAGTAGTCGCAACTGTTCTGACTAGATCAATATTGTCTATTTCATGATTAGCTTCAAAAGGAGTTCCCGCTATAGGCACCAAAACATTGATGGGCACTGAGCTTGGTTGAGGGTTCATTCCAGCAAGAGTAGCGATCATACTCACTCTATCGTCGACAGTCTCACCCATTCCCAAAATCCCTCCAGAACAGACATGAATCCCCGCGTTTTGCACTCTAGAAATAGTATCCAGCCTGTCCTGAAATGTTCTGGTAGAGATCACTTGAGGGTAATATTCTGATGAAGTATCAATATTATGATTATAACTATGCAAGCCTGCTGCTTTGAGTTTGATAGCTTGCTCTTCAGTCAGCATTCCCAAAGTCACACAAGGTTCCAAACCCATATTTTTCACTTCGCCAACCAGCTCTAGAACCTGCTCAAACTGTTGGTTTTGTGGAATCTCGCGCCATGCAGCTCCCATACAAAACCTAGTTGAGCCATTTTCTTTTGCAGCTTTGGCTTCTTCTAAAATAACTTTATTATCCAATAAAGGCTGATACTCAAGATCAGTATCATAACGAGCCGACTGCGCACAATACTTGCAATCTTCTGGACAGGCACCTGTTTTGATACTACTCAAAGTACAAAACTGCACTTCAGTTGGATCATGATACTCTCTATGAATTTGCTGAGCCCTAAAAATTAATTCAGGCAGCGCTAGCTTGTAAGTTTCTTGTATCTTTTGCTTTAGCGTTTTTGTTGTTTGATTTTCTGTTGTTGCTGTTTGCATTAGTGTTTGCTTGTCCTCGTTTTAGTAAAGGCACTATCGCAGAGATAAAAGCCCTTCTGTTGCCTTGTGATTTTATCACGCACTCAGCAGTCTCTGGATCTATCTCAAAATATTTAGAAGCAACTTCTAATAATTCTTTTTTCATTTGTTCGACAATCGCCGGCGGCATTTGGTATCTATCATGCACCACCATCAATTTCATTCTGTTTGCAGCTGTTACTCCGCTGCCGCTTTCTTTAATCCCTAGTAACCATCTAAAAATACTTTTCATGATCCACCCCTAAGCGAACATCGCCTTTATTCTACCCATGAAACCCAATCGCTTATTGAGATCCATAAATGGTACTTCCTCACCCGTAAGTCTTCTTGCTATATTTCTATAAGCCTGACCCGCCGATTTATTAGAACCAGTAATTGACAAAGGCTCACCTTTATTTGTTGAAACTACTATATCCTCATCATCAGGAACCATACCAATCAAATCAAGTGCAAGAATTTCTTGAATATCTTCAATGCTCATCATCTGGTGAGTCTCTATTAGACCAGGTTTGATACGATTCACTATCAAATGCACTCCGCCGATCTGATCACGTCTTGCTTCAAGCAAGCCTACGATCCTGTCAGCATCACGCACTGAAGACATCTCAGGAGTGACAACTACCAAAGCTTCATCAGCTCCAGCGATACTGTTTTGGAAACCTGATTCAATACCCGCAGGGCAATCAACTAAAACAAAATCAAAATGTTTTCTAACTTCTTCTATAAGAGCTTTTACTTGTTCAGCATTGACAGAAGTTTTGTCTCTCGTTTGAGCAGCTGGCAATAAAGATAAATTTGGGAATTTTTTATCGCGCACTAGTGCTTGCTTCAATTTGCAAGTGCCTTCAATAACTTCAACGAGATTGTAAACAACTCTATTTTCTAGCCCCATCAAAATATCCAAATTGCGCAAACCGATATCCATATCGATCACACAAGTATTTTTACCGAGTCCAGCCAAAGCTGCTCCAATATTGGCGGTGGTGGTGGTTTTACCAACTCCTCCCTTACCTGAAGTAACAACTATCACCTTACCGGCAAAGTTTGAATTTGAATTAATTTCTGTTTCTGTCATTTCTTACCTTTTTTTGGAGTTTCGGAACTTTATCCAAAATACCTCGTCAAGATTATCTCATTATTCTGGATTTTGACAAGCTCTGGGGCTCTACTATCGCCCTTCTTCTTATCTTTACTTGATTCTGTTTTAATTGTGGCTATCTTGTCGGCAATTCTGACTTGACCTGTTTTAAGCTCCATAGCAATTATTTTTGCCGTTTGATCACCATCAGAACCTGCATGAGCCACGCCCCTCAAAGTACCCCAAATTACAATATCTCCAGCAGCGATAATTTCGGCTGAAGGATTTACATCCCCCAGAACAAAAACATTACCTGGATAGCGTATAAGTTGCCCCGAACGCAAATTTGACTCCACATATAGCGTCTCTGGTAAATAATTAGTATCGATTACTTCTTTTGCTGATTCTTTCGCTTGCGCCGAACTAGCCGTCTCCACAAAGCTCTCTGGGATTGGACTTGAAGGTTCTTGTTTTTGTATTTCTTCTTCGCAGTTCAAAATATTTTTCAGAGAGATATTACTCATATTTAGTTTGAGTCTGATTTTTTTGAGTATTTCGTTGTCCTCTTGATCTTCCAATTTGATATCTTCTGGGAGAATAATTGATACTGAAGTTCCAGACATAAAAGTGGAAATTTCTTTAGTAAATATTTCAAACTCAGATAAAAAATTCTGGTCTCTTATCTCTTCTTTGGATAGATCAAGAAAAGTACCTTTCTTATTTTTGCGAATAGGTATAGTTGCAGCCATGAGTTTTATTTATAGCGCGCTATCATCAGTGAGTCAACGGGTATAAAATTAAATATATCTCCTCGAAAAATTTCCTAATTAGATTATGAAAATAGACGACTTAAAGCGAATTTCACTTCAGTACAAAATACTTAGATTGGTCTACATTATATTGGCTTTTGCTGTTTTTGCGATATTTATCAAATTGGTATCATATGTCTCAGAGATTGTTTATTCATTTGCGCTTGCATTATTGATTAATTATTTGTTCGCTAAGCCTGTTGAATTTTTGACTAAATTTATTCGATATCGCATGGTCTCAGTGTTTTTGATTTATATATTTTTTATATCGTTTTTCGCAATTGCAATTGCTTATTTGATTCCAATTACAGTCATGCAGATGCTTGCACTTAAAAATTCATTGCCAACTTTGGTTGCAAATTTTGATATGTTTTTGGTTACTTTGCATGAAATACTTGCAAGATACAACATCAATATGCCTCTAGAATTCATTGATAGAGCCAAAATACTAAACTATCTTTTTTCCATCATGCCCAAATCTACATTGCCATCTATAGGTTCTTTGATATCAATAGTTCTGTCAAACTCAGTTTATGTAATTGCTTATATCGTGCTTACATTGATATTTAGTTTTTATTTATTGGTTGATGGCAAACGCGCTTGGGAATTGTTTTTGATACCGTTTTCAAAAAGACTTCAATGTCATATGAAAGAAATCAAACATAAACTAGATGATAGACTCGAGGCATTTATGTTGGGGCAGTTTCAGATTGCATCGCTTACAGCGAGTGTGATGTTGATTACTTATGTGGTTTTGAATGTACCATTTGCTTTAGTATTAGGACTTGTTCAGTTATTAGAAATCTTGCCTGTGATTGGGACCTGGACTGCTTTTGTGCCTTGCTTGATTATTGTAAGCTTCACCACCTCGGTGAACAAAGGACTTGTTGCATTTGCTGTTTATATGTTTTATACGCAAATTATTCGTGATAATTTTGTGGCACCGCGAATACTTGGTGACAATCTTGGTTTCCATCCTTTGGCGATAATTATTTCTTTAATGGTGGGAGCCAAACTGGGTGGTATTGCCGGAATCATCCTTGCCTTACCAGTGCTTGCATTAATCACTTCTATTGTGGATTATAATTTAGAGCTTGCCGACTTGAAAGTCAGCGAAGTAGCCAAATAGGGGTCGGTCCTTATTTTAGCCTTAATTTTATTTTTTCATTAGCTTTTGCTTTTTAAGTTTTCGCAATTGCTTATAGATTGCATTCGTAGTTTTATTAAGTTGTTGCGCAATTGTTTTTGCATCCAACAATAAGTCTTCTGACAAATGCCTCACTTCTTCGCCATAGCGCATTTTCACATTGACACTTTTCCTCGCTAAATTATTTCTAGAAGAATAGTTAAAAGATCTTTTCAAATCACCAAAATACTTTCGATGAAAATCAATATCACCAAGACATTGACTACTTAAATTGATTTCCTGAATATCTGGCTGCTGATGGTATTTGATAAAATTTTTAGTGAAGTGCTTCAGACCAAACTTTTGTTTGACCCAGTCATAGTCAATAAAATTCTTTTTGGGATTATTTGACAAATATAATTTATAACTAGACCAAGTCCAATCAGCGGGAGCTTTACACAAGTTTGCTTTCACTGGATTAAAATGAATATATCGAATTAATACTGTTGCATAGTTTTCTTCTTGAACCAAAATGCGCTTATATCTTCCACTAAAAACATTACCAACCTTATCCTTATTCATTCGCAGAAAATGATTTGCATACATTTGATTCAACCATTTCATTGCTGTAGAAAGATTAGCCAAAGGAGTCGATAGAAACAAATGATAATGATTGGACATTAAACAATAAGCGTAAATTTTGATATTAAACTTTAAAACAAATTCTTCTAGTAGTGATTCAAAATACAAAAAATCAATATTTGAATAGAAAATGATTTGTTTATTATGACCGCGGGAAAAAACGTGGTAAAAAGCATTTTCAAATTCAATACAAAGCTGTCTTGCCATGCTTATGTTCTATCAAAAAAAAGAATTGAAGAAACACGATAATCTTGGGTGATTTGGATAAAAAGCAGATATCGTAAGGGTTACAGGATAAATCAGATTTGTGGTAAACTGCAAGTGAGATACGAGAAAAATAAAGAAATGTGAAAAAAAAGGCTAAATTAAGACCCGACCCCGGTTAGTAAATAGGCACATTAGAGTCGATTTCAATTGACCAGGCGTGTATCCCACCAAACAAATTATATAAATTATCAAACTGATGCGCATCCTGTAACCACTGCACCACTTTTCTGCTTCTCCCACCATGGTGACACTGAACTATCACCATCTTATCTCTGGGTATCTCTGCTATCCTCTCTGGGATCTGAGACATAGGTATCAAAACCCCATTAAGATTACAATACTCAAATTCATCAGGATTTCTAACATCAATTAAATGAAAATCTTTTCCAGAATCCATCATTTCTTTAAGCGTAAAAACATCAAGCTCTTTAATTTCCATCAGCACTCCTAATCATAATAGTAAATTTTGAACCTTCATTAAACTTACTCTCACAGAAAATATTTCCGCCAAGAGCCTCAACAACATCCTTACAAATACTCAAACCCAATCCCAATCCTGGAATATTTTCAGTTCTAGTATTTTTAGCTCTATAAAATCTATCAAAAATTCTTTCTTGCTCTTCTTTGGTCATCCCAATACCATTGTCTTTGACAGCAAATTTAAGCAAATCCGCTTCAAGACTTACAGAACAATTGATTTCACCACCATCAGGTGAGTACTTAATTGCATTCAGTAAAAGATTTTCTATCACTTGTCTTAAAAGCTTTCTATCACCTTCTATTAGCGGATAATCCTCTGGATAACTAAATGTAAAATGATGTTCTTTATTAAGAGGCGCCAAGGAATCAACAATAAATCTCGTCATCTCACCAATATCCAATTTCTCAACATTGATATCCCATCCCTTAGTACTAGCCCTATTGAGCTGAATCAAATCGTCAATCATTCTCGATAAA
This sequence comes from Candidatus Caenarcanales bacterium, assembly GCA_021299565.1. Classification (GTDB taxonomy): domain Bacteria; phylum Cyanobacteriota; class Vampirovibrionia; order LMEP-6097; family LMEP-6097; genus JAJTHA01. The sequence continues at coordinate 11,730 of JAJTHA010000187.1, read as the reverse complement.
CGGCTTCCAGCTGATTGTATCTGGTCACTAGCTTCGCGCAAAAGATCATTGGTAATTTCTCTTCTTTGCAATATTTTACTAAAACCCATAATGCTAACAAGTGGAGTACGTAATTCATGAGAGACATTATTAATCAGCTCAGTTCTAGTTTCGTTGATTTTGACCAATTGTTGATTTTGTTCTTCTAGAATCTTGAGTCTCTCTAAAGCCGCTTCCAGAAAGCCTTTGACATTCGCAAAAATAGAGTGCGAAATCTGCTCCAATTCTTCTTTATTGGCCTTAGCAGAAATATCAGTGAAAATCAATTGATGTAAGGTTTGCGAGAAAAGATCAGCAAATGACCACAAAAGTTCAATTTGTTCGTCTACAAAAAATACACTATTGCGGAAATGCAAAAGACCAATTATCCTCGCTCCAAACTCAAGAGGCACTATCACTTCTTTTTTTGAAATTCTGCATGGTCGTTTACTTAGAAAAATTTCTTCAATGGCATTTTTACTAAAAAAAACAGTTTCAGCCAATTCACTAATCTGATCGATTTCATTTGGATGTTGAGGGTTTTCTAAAATATAAATTTCAGATTCTTCAAAAGCAAATTTCTGCAGGAAAATTTCTTTGAGTTTGTTTTTTAAATCTTGTAAAGTTTTTGCTTGGTCTAATTCAGCAAGTATTGCTCGCAAATTAGTCCAAGAGATTTCGATTGGTTGTGGTTGAAGATTTGTGCTCATAACAAAGGGTATAATTATATTATGCAATATTTGCCGCTCATTCTACTTTTTATATCTCTAAGCACTGCTAATACCATTTGCGTCAAAGCCAAAATCAATAATAGTTTCGAGCAAAATGCCAAAGATTGGGGTGAGGCTATAGAACTTAATCCTTTTCCTTCCAAAAAAGGCTTTAGTGGATATGCAAGTTACAACGCGGGTCCTGGACTCAAATTAATTGCTTACTACAACAATAATCAAGTCAGATCAGAGCATCTTATCAGCGCGGACAAATCAAATCTAAGCCTCAATAGAGAGCAATGCAAAAACTGGGCAATCAAAATGTTCGATCTAAAACAAAGAGGCGCTTACAAAAAACAATTGGACATGCCAAGAGTGCAAGGACATTTTTTTGATAAGGGCTTAGTGACTTATGAATATGTTTACAAAAATGGCAAAAGATCTGGAGCTTTTCAATCCGTTAAAGTTTTAATTTATGATGGCAATGTTAGTTACATCAAAATTAACCCAAAAGCTTATATTTAAAACCAAGATCTAAATACTCGTTCTTGATTCCAAGCTTTGCTCTTTGTCTACTCTCGTCGACAAGTGCAAATCCGTAGAAACTTTATTGATCCCCTGCTTATGAAGTGCTTTATGACAAGCTCTTACCGCATCGACAACTTCACCAAATGTCCCTTCGATATTAGTTCCACAAGCATGCAGTTGAGGATTTAGTCCTCTTTGTTCAAGAATATTTTTGCAAGTCTTAAGTGCATTTGCAGACGATCCAGAGATATGTGGATTGATCGCCAGATCAGCAACAACGTTCAAACTATTAAAAGGATCTTGTTCCTTTGATTGTCTAGTAGTACCAAATAAATTATTAAATAACGAAATCATTTTATTCCTCCCTTCGCTAGCATTACCTAGAGCAGGTTATAAGGGTTTAGCAATTTTGCTTTCTCAGCTGTTTTCCAACAGCTCCCCTGTTCGACAATAACTATTTTAGCAAATTTTTCAAACGTTCTATAGTTTTTTCTCTACCCAATAAATAAATCACAGCTCCCAAATCAGGACCATGAGAACTAAAGGAAACAGCAATTCTAATCGGCCAAAACAATTGTTTGCCTTTTAAAGACAAGCTTTCACCAATAAGATTTATTTTGTTTTTGATATCAACTGGAGAGTTCATGTCAATTTCATTGTTTTCTATTGCTGCTAAAAGAGCCTGATTAACAACTTGCCCTTCTACTAAAAATTTCTTCAATGAATCATCAATAATAATCTCTTCAAATAAATAAGCAATATTCGTATTAATATCCGCGAACTTATCGATACTGCCTCTTACATTGTCTATCAATAATTTCTGATCTTCTGGCGTAAAATTACTGAGATCATATTTCAGAAAGGGTTTCAAATACCCCAAAAGCTGTTCATGACTGAGCTTCGCTATATATTCTCTATTGTACCAATTAAGTTTTTGCAAATCATAAATAGCAGGACTTTTGCTTAAACCGTGTGGATCAAAATGTTTTATAGCTTCTTCAAGTGTATAAACTTCTCCTGTTGTATCTTTTGGAGCAGTATAGCTAGTCGCCACTAAATAATTCGCTAGTGCTGCCGGCAAATAACCTTCATGTCTATATTTTTCAACACCAGCTATATCACCGTGTTTACGCTTAGATAGTTTTTGTTTGTCAGTAGTAAATATCAAAGGCAAATGCCCAAAGCTAGGAACCGGAAATTCAAAAGCCTCATAAATAGCAATTTGCTTAGCCGTGTTGCTTAGATGATCCTCTCCGCGAAACACGTGTGTGACCTGCATTTCATAGTCGTCTATGACAACTGCAAAATTATATAAAACTTGACCATCAAATTTTTGAATTACTGGATCTCCACCAAGATCCTTGGTGTTGATGCTCATTTCGCCTCTTACCAAATCATGCCATTTAATATCTCTCGCTTCACCAAGATTCAATCTAACAACAAATTTTTCACCGGCTTGCTCTTTACGCAAAGACTCATCCTCACTTAAATTCCTGCCTCGATTATCGTAGCCTTCTGGTAATTTCGCTACTTTTTGAGCAGCTCTCATTGCCTCCAGTTCTTGCGGACTAGCAAAGCATTTATAAGCTTTTTTAGAATCCAAAAGCTTTTGTACATAAGCACTATGAATATCATTACGTTCAGATTGCCTAACCATGCCACTTTCATCGTGCTTAACATTATCAGGAATATCCCAATCGATACCCAACCAATTGAAACCCTCAACAATTTCTTGAGTAAATTCTTCTTTAGACCTTTCTCTATCCGTATCTTCTAGCCTAAACAAAAACTTGCCGTTTTCTTTTTTCGCTAATAACACATTATAAAGTGCGGTTCTTACTGTTCCCAAATGCAGATTACCAGTAGGGCTTGGAGCTATTCTCGTTACAATTTTGGAACTCATATTAAACTATTACTGACGGTTTATCTTCAAGAGTCTGACTTTCTTGATCACGTTTTTTGTAAATATTTTCTTTTGAAAGAATGGTTGACCTTGCAAAACCAAGCTGCGTTTTAGGGCTATCAACTCTGTAATGCCCTCCACGACTTTCTTTGCGCATTAAAGCAGATTTAGTCAAAAGCAAAGCTACTGTTCTTTCTTTTGTATTAGACAAATTTTCCAAAAACTTCATCGTCGCATAAAGAGTTTTTTCGCGTCTCTCAACTGAGACATAACGACTCATATAAGTTCTGATTTCTTGCAGTTCATCTTTGTACCACTTAGAAATTTCTGCTTCTGAGTTTTGGGGAATAGGATTGAGATAGTCAGAACAATAATGCACTTGCTCTGTAGACATTGTTTGAGATTCTTGCTCGAGAATATCATTAGCTAAATTTTCAGCCATAACAATGCATTCAAGCAATGAGTTAGAAGCTAGTCTATTAGCACCATGCAGACCAGTAGACGCACATTCTCCAACGGCATAGAGTGATTTAACATTGGTGCGTCCTTTTAGATCAGTCTTGATGCCACCAACGCTATAATGCGCGGCTGGTCTCACTGGCAATAAATCTTGCGCCAAATCATAACCTTCGGCAAGACAATAGTTATAAATAGTTGGAAAATCTTTTCTCAAAAAATCTTTTCCTAAATGTCTTGAATCGATATAAACATGCTCCGCTTCCATCAATCTCATTTCAGAGAAAATTGCTCTACTAACAATATCTCTGGTAGCTAGCTCTGCATCTGGATGATATTTATGAGCAAATAATTCTTCTTTGGAATTTCTCAAAATCGCTCCAGCACCGCGTAAAGCTTCAGAAATCAAAAAATTGAAACCATTTTTAGCTTTATATACAGTTGGATGAAATTGAACAAACTCTAGGTTTTCCAATTTAGCTCCAGCATCGTAAGCAAGCGCTATACCATCGCCAGTCAATATCGATGGGCAAGTATAATCCTCATAGAGAGCGGCAAACCCACCGGTAGCAAGAACTATATTGTTTGCAAAAATATCAAATGACTCGCCTGTAATATCCACAAAGCTAGCACCAATAACTTTTGTTTTGGCAGCATCGCTAATTAAACTCATTGCTTCTGTGCCTTGCGAAATAAACACATTGTGATTGCGTGAAACATTATCGAGAAGCGGCTTCATGATAGCTCTTCCAGTAGCATCACCGACATGCATTATACGTTTATAACCATGTGAACCTTCTAGATTAAAATCTTTGTCAAAAGGAACTCCTAGTTTTCTAAGTTCTTCTACTCTAGCCCAACCTTGTGAGAGAATTTCACGAACGACTTCTTCATTGCATAATTCTTTGCCTGATCTCAATGTATCTTGGACATGCCCGTCTAACTTGTCTTCAGGGTTGAGAGGACTTACTACAGCTACTCCACCTTGTGCGTATTTAGAAGCACCTTCGGTGATAGCCTCTTTGGATGCAAGGAAAACTTTTTGCCCTGCTTGTGCTAATTTGCGCGCCAAATTAAGGCCTGCTATACCTGAACCTATTATCAAAGTATCAAATTTATTTTTTCTAGCTTCCATGAAACTCTATAAACCTAGATTATATAGTAAATGCAATTACTTTACAGCTTTCTAGATTGTTATGAAATCGTTCAGAGCAAGGCATTCGAGTCCGAAAAAATCGGAGTTTACTGATGGTAAATGAGATTTTTGAGGACGAGAATAACACAGCTATGAGCGATTTAATGACAATCTAGTTAAAGATTTTTTAGGAATTCAGCTATAGCGTTCGCTAATTTATGCCCAAACTTTTCTTGATATTCTTTAGTTACTATCAACTCAGATTCATCTGGATGAATAATAAATCCTGACTCAACCAAAATTGCAAGTCTATCTTGGTTCTCTCTAAGCACATGCAAATTTTGCTTATAGATACCAGCCGACGGGATCAGATCAGCTGACTTAAGTTGTTCATGACAATAATTTGCGATGTCGCTACTTTCGGAGTTGAAGTAATGCACAGAAAAACCCCTTTCTTCATTGGGATCACGTCCATCAGGAAGAGCGTTGTGATGAATTGATACAAACAAAACCGCACGTCGTTTTTTCGCGATATCTACTCTAGCTCCCAAAGGTAATGTTTCATCTCTTTCTCTTGTAAGTACGGCTTTGATACCAGGTCTTTCTAAGTGTTTTAAAACAATTCTAGCCAAAGAAAGATTGAGAGCTTTTTCCATAATCCCTCTTGGCGACAGGGCTCCAATCTCATTACCACCATGACCAGGATCAATACAGACCATATATGGTTTGTCAAAATATTCTAATTCTATCTCCCAGCTTGAACCAGTAAAAGTTGTAAAATATCTTGCTATCGGCATTGGCAATTCAAATCGCAAAACATTTTTTTGATCTAATAGAACCTTGATATGTTTTTTCTTTGAGGCAAAATATATCCAATTGAGATTAAACTCTGCTTCTTTAAATTCAATGCAAAAACTCATTGCATTGTCTTGAGTAACTGTAAAATCTGGTTCTGAATTAACTGGGATTGTAATTTTATCAAAATCAACAATTATCGAACGTATTGAGTTCTGACTTGAGGAATTCTCGTCTGTAAAAGCTTCATAGGTTTTGGCATAAGCCACGGGATGCAATTCTGTAGATGGTTTTGCTGTAACTTTTCGATTAAACAAAACTCCATCTACACTTATGTTCAAAAGATTTTCACCAAGTTTCAAATCAACTAAATGTGCGAAATTACCTTTTTCATTGCGTGTGATGTCTTGCCCATTGATAATGCAGCGAAATTCTGCATTGCCTAATACAAAAATCCTTTTACTATCAGTTTCGTGATTTTCTGGTGGATAAACTATGCCCATCTTTTTTTAATATACACTAATAAACAATTTTAGAGTGCTCACAATTAACCCTCTTTTCGAAACCGACAAGAGCCAGGCTTGCGAGTCCGAAAAAATCGGAATTTACTTGGAGTAAATGAGATTTTTGAGGGCGAGTGTAACGCAGCTATTGGCGGTTTCGGAAGAGGGGATAGTTACTTCTTAAATGCGCCCCAACTAGCACCAGGACTCGGCGAATCATCATCCAGATTCAGATGAAGATTAGGTCTAACTTTGCGAGTTTGATTAGTTGGCATTTCGTGATGACTTGGCATCTCGGGCTGGAAAGTTTCTTGTTGTCTGAAATTATGAACTGAAGACTGCGCTTGAGTATCTTCAGTCGAAACCTGCTTGATAAGCTGATTTAGAAGAGCGTCTTTGTATTCAACTTCTCTTGTTCTAAGTTCAAGTTTTTCTTTTAACTCATCACCAAGCTTGTTAGCTTCTTTCACCAAACGTTTTTGGTTTTCAAGTTCCACATGCTTCTCTTGCTCTAACTGTTTGGTTTTGTAACGATGCTCAAGTAGCTCAGATTTTTGCTCATTGAGTTCTTTTTGGAGTTTTTCTTGATCTTCAAAGAACTGTTTATTTTTACTTTTTAGTGATTCGCGCTCTTGAACCAGATTATTAATATGTTCTTCAGCTCTTTGTTTTGCGATTTCCAAATCTTTTCTAAGTCTTTGTAGGTCTGCCTCCGACATTCTCAATGCCTCTCTAGCAGCTTCGTTATCTTGTTTTAGTTTTTTGTTTTCTTCTAAAGTTTTTTTATATTCTGTCTGTAATTCATCATGAACAGTTTCTAGATGTGTGTATTTAACTTTGAACTCTTGGCTTTCATTTGCTTTATTCACGTAGCCGTCCATGAGCGCGTTAAATTCAGGCGAAACCGTGCTTGATTGTCTTTCCGCTATGTGTCTTAATTGTTTTTCAATTTTGCTGAGCTTCATTTCAACATCACTTGGAAGCGCTGGAAGAGAGCTAGTTTCTGGGGTCAATTCGTCGGACATATTTAGTACCACTTGAGGTATTGTAGCAAAATTAACAACGGCTTGTTAATTTCGCTTCGCTATTGTTCATCATTATTTACATAAATCACTAAAATGTTTTTTGGAATCAACTCCCTTGCCAATTCCAAAAAACCGTCATACTATAGTCATAGTGAGCAGCAATCCCGATTTCAATTCATTTAAAGATGCTGACCTGACAGGTTTTGATCAATTATGGCAAGTGAGTTTCAAAGAAACCCAAAACTTCATTCGTCAAAAATCATCACTAAGTAAAGAACAATTCGATAAAGAGATTTCACTATTACAAAAAGAACTGGATGACAAAGATTTTGAAGTACAAAAACTCAACTGGCAACTATCCGAAAGAGAAAAAGAATTGAGACTACTTTATGAAGAAATGCACAGATTAAGTGATATCAACAAAAAGCTTTCTAAGCAGCTAGGTGACTACGAAAACCTTGCTGAAAAGCAAGAAGAGCTTATATCTATGTTAGACACAGACGGCGCCATCAAATTAGAGCCAGTATTGCCAAAATTTGACAAAAAACAAATCTAATCAAGCTTCAACTTAACTTAATATTTTCACCCGAAAGGCGCATGTTAAGATTAATATTTGCTATGAAAGAAGCTATTCATCCTAAGACCAATGTAATTACCGCATCATGTATTTGCGGAGGTGAGTTTATACTAGAGACCACTCTTGAGTCACTTAGAGTTGAGATTTGCTCTAGCTGTCACCCATTCTACGCTGGTACAAACAAAGTTATTGATACCGCTGGTAGAATTGATAAATTCAAGAAAAAATATTCAGGCAAAAAATAAACTTTTGATATTTTAAACACCCAACAAAAAACCCCTCTTTCGAGGGGTTTTTTAATTTAGTTGATTTGTTTTTGAGAATTAAACGACCATATCTAAATAGTCTTTAAGCTTAACTGCTCTTTCTGGGTGACGCAATTTTTTAAGTGCTCTAAACTCCAATTGGCGAACACGCTCACGAGTAATTCTAAGCATTCTTCCAACTTCTTCAAGAGTACGTTCTTGACCAGAATCAATACCGAATCTGAGTTGAATTACAGCCTTTTCTTTGGCAGTAAGAGTATCGAGTACTTTTAGAATATCATCAGCCAAAAGCTGTTCTGTCGCAGCCACTTCAGGCTTAACAGATTGATTTGGATCTGCGATGAAATCTTCTAATTTACCGTCATCTTCATTATTGATAGGCGACTCAAGAGAAACAGGAGTACGCATTGCTGCAACAATCTCTTTGATTTTGGAAGTTGGTACTTCCATCACTTCTGATAGTTCCTCTTCTGTTGGTCTACGATTAAGTTCTTGACCTAATTTACGGGCAATTTTTTTGAATTTGTTGATAGTTTCTACCATGTGCACTGGTACACGAATTGTACGCGACTTGTCAGAAAGTGATCTTGTGATCCCCTGTCTAACCCACCATGTTGCATAAGTAGAGAACTTATAACCGCGCTCTGGATCAAATTTCTCCGCGGCACGAATAAGTCCAAGATTACCTTCCTGGATAAGATCCAAGAACGGCAAACCTCTATTGATATATTTTTTAGCGATAGATACAACTAATCTCAAGTTGTGTCTAACTAACTTACGTTTTGCTTCGATATCGTTGTCTTTAATTCTTCTTGCTAATTCAATTTCTTGTTTAGCATTAAGCAGAGGCACTCTACCGATTTCTCTAAGATACATTTTGACTGAGTCATCTGAAAGAGGTGATATTTCAAAATTATCATCTCCTGAATTGTCTCCAGAATCACCGCTATCTCTTGAAGCGGCCGATGAAATTATCTCTGAGTCTAAATCAACAATATCAACCGAAGCGGTTACTACTGTATCAAACGAATCAGAATCATCGAGTAATTCTTCGTCTGCGAAATCTAAAATATCTTCATCCATCATGTTTTGATTGCCTGCTGATTTCTTTCTTGCCATTAAGCGTTCTCCTTATATAAAGTATGTAGGGGTGGGAAATTGATAATCATGCTCATAAATACTTTTATTAGTTATTAAAACAGTTAAGGGGTTAACTATTTGGGCTATTCCACTTTAGTGTCTTAGCCTTGTGTATTCATGCTGATTATCTTCTATCAAAAATCCCGGTGTTTTTTGTTGCCTTAGTTTTGTTGGTTGGCCTAAATTATGGGACTAGATACTAATGACACCAGTATAACTTTTTTGTTTGCGAAATTTCCAATTTTTGACCTGATTTAAGCTATTCTTAATAGTTAATACAGTTTTTGAGTTATTATTATCTAGTGCGACTTGGGGTCTATTCTAATCCTGAAGTATTAAACAAAGTCAGGGCAATCTGGCCAAAAACCGCTTGTGCTCAAGATACAGAATTCCAACAATTTACTGACTATCTAGATCAGTTAATTCAAAGGAACATCGAAAACTCAAATCAACCTGAAAAAAATAAAGATCAAAGTGCTGCAATTACTAAAAAATTTTACAACGCGGTCATAGCAAGGATAGATAAAGATCAAGAACTAGAACAACGAAGGCTATTTATTTTTGCTGACATAATATATTTGAGCGCCGGGGCAACACCAGATTCACAACAAGAATCACGAATCAATCAAATGCTCAAAGCTATTGGATTAGGCATCAGAGAGCTCGAGCCGAGAATTATTGATATCAAAGCTTTTAATAATTTTCTCAAAACGCAAAACGACTGGGATAACGAAGATTTCAAAGAAGCCGTAGATACTGCATTAAGTAATTTAACGAATGAAGTTTATTCGAAGCACGCAGATATCAAGAGAAATGAATCAAATACTCCAAAGAAAAAATCTTTCATATTGTCAAACCCTGTTGCAATGAGGGAATTATGCGAAATAATTCATGCTCATGGCGAATACAATGAATCATACGATGTAATCAACAAAATCTTAAACGCTCATGACCACTGTGATGGAGAAGCAGAAGAAGCGATGTTTGCTCTTGGAAAATTTTCCGAAATATCCAAAAATAATTTGAGAATAAATGAAAATCCTTTTGCTGAAAGGGAAGCAACAATTAACTATGTTGTCCAAAATGCTAGTGAAGATTACTCTGCAAAAATTCTCGCTGAAGAGCTAGAGAACATTAATTCAGCTCGCAATGAACCGACATTGAAACGTGACATTGAAAAATATTTAAACGATTATGCGCGAAATATTTCAGATATTGCGAATAATTTATCGATAGGAATAGGACGCAATGGGAAGAATAGCTACTCACCCGAAAAAAAAATATCCTGGTCACCCATACTCGCTAATCCAGAAAAATTTCTCAGAGCAATAAATCAAGAAATAATTCCTATAAATACGGTGCAAACAGCCATTATGAATTTTGTAGACCAAAATAAAGATCTATTAAAATGCAAAAGCGCCCCGAAAGACTTAACTAAAAGATTAGGATATTGCGATATAGAGATTTTGGAGAAAATCTCGAAACGATTAAAAGAAATAAAGATCAGAACATTTTTATCAATCTTAGGAAACGAGACACTGGATAATTTAATTGCACAAATTAAAAGCTGGGTCTGAACTTATTAACTACTATATAACTACTAAAAATCTTGGGGTGAAAGTAATCACCCAAAAACAAGAATGGTACCGATGGCCGGACTTGAACCGGCACGGGCATTACTGCCCAACAGATTTTAAGTCTGTTGCGTCTACCGCTTCCGCCACATCGGCACGCAGACAAACAAATTCTAACCTAATATCTCAAGTTTTTTAAGTGTAAATTCAAAAAAGCCTATTTTGTTAAGATTTCTAAAGCCTGATTTATCTTATGCATTTGTTCGGCGCTATCTTTGCCAGAGCTATCTGGATGCAACATGGATGCCAAAAGACGGTAATTTTTTTTAATTTGCTGCTCACTCAATTCTCCAACAAGATCTAATTGCAAGACGCCCCTTGCCCAAATCTCATCTTGCGCAATTGTAGTTTCAAAAATATTTGATTTTTCGGCGGGTTTAAAATTTAGCGAAGCGCCTTTGGCAAAGCCATCATTGAAACCTTTTTCGATTTCTTTTTTTTGCTCATCAATTTTTTTAGTGAGCAAATGATTTTGTTTTTTTTGGTTAGCGATTTCATCCAACAATTGCATGATTAATTTATCGTGACCTTCGAGTTGGCTCATATTACGGTATATCAAATCCAGAAACTCAAAATTTGCATACAAAAAAGATCTTGGAATATTTAAAGCAAGCGCAATAGTCGTTGGACTAACTTCATTGCCGCTAGCCTTAAGTCCCTCTATGGCCCGCATTATAAGCGCAGTATCGAGACTATCTTCACTGAGAATTTCTTTGGCAATATTTGAAAATTTAAATTGTTTTCGCACCGCTTTTAAAAGTATATTATTTATCATGATTGCGAAGCGATTAAGCGAGGATTAATTTTTTGCGAGTGCTCGCCAGCGAAAAATTCAATCCGAGCGCAGCGGAGCAGACTTCACTTTCTTTTGCTTTTGCCTATATTTAGACGGACTCAACGCAAGCCCTCCTTTTTCCTGCCAAATATTTAAGTGCCTAGTTTTGGCATATTTTTCAGATGCTTTAAATTTTGAAAGGTAAGGATGATAACTACCAAGTGTGTAAATTTCAGCAAAACCATTTCTCAAAATCTCATTATTG
>JAJTHA010000074.1 GCA_021299565.1 Candidatus Caenarcanales bacterium | reverse complement strand
AATCTTAATTATTACAACAATGACAGAATTCATACAAGCTTAAAAACTAGTCCTAGTAACTATTTTAAGCAATATGAAATCAAGAAAACTAAGCTGTTAAAGACAGGTAATTAAGTTGTTTGAAGAAAGGGGGGATTGACAAGCTGTCTTTGATAGTATTCAGCATCGCTTTCGTTTGCTAATCTTTTTGGTGATTCCTCTTCGAACATATTACTGAAAATTTCGTTTGAGCCAATTACAATTACAGGAATTTTTCTTTTCACTAGTTCTGCTTGGAGGTTTTTGACGTGACCACATCCAACAACCATTGTCGTTAGATCTGCATTAGATCTTTCAATACTATCTACAATATGTTGATCTCTACGGTTTTCAAGAACTTCAAAAGAACCTGTAATAAAATTAATTACTGAATCAGTATCTTTTCTAGTATTTTCAGATTTAAGGTGAAGTCGTGGCATATCAACACTGATGTTATAGAGAGAACTGTGTATCTTCTCATAAGTCACAAAGTCAGCTAATCCAAGTTCTTTTATGCCAGTTTGGATATCACTTGCAAAAGCTTCTTTATCAAAATCTCCATTTGATTTGAAATAAGGACTCAACATTCCGGAAATAGTATGATTTTTTCCTACTTCATCTGAAAAAGTAGTCAGAGCTATTAGTAAGCCTGAAACTATATACTCATACCGAGATTCAGATACTAGATACTGAATATTGTGATCTGCATATATTGGTGTGAAATGGTTATTTGTTAGAGACTTTAATTGACTTGGATCTATGTAACCCTCAAGCAATCCTAAGCACTTAAAACCATCTTTATGTTCTAATGCTTTTTTGAGTATGGCTTGATTTGTTTTAAGCATCTGTCCAAGTGTATATGAGTCTCCTTCCATTACAAGATCTTTGTTTCTTTCATAGCAATGTTTTTCTGGTATTAATACGCAGATAGGTCCCTGGTAATCTAGGAATTGTTCTGGATCAGATGCGTAATGAATTTTACATTCCGGCAAATTTTGCCCACGAAATTGGGAATTTAATTTTTGGGGAATCTTGCTTAGATTTCTAAGAATTTGTCCATAAGAAGAGCTTTTGTGAAGTTCTTCATGGATATTTCTCACCATGACAAACTCAGCTTCTCCGGCTCTAATGTTGCTTTTTGGCCCAGGGATAATATGTGCTGGCAATGAGGTTTTGAGGGTAAAAGCAGGTTTTCCACTACCATCTTTTGGACCGTTAATATAAGCAAAATCAGCGCCCATGAGTATTATTGTGAATGATTGCCTGGTAAATTGTCAATACTTGGTTCTTTAACTAATTTTGTTTAACCAAAACTTTTTTAATTTCTTGTCAGTTAAGATCTGCTGGTCTTTTTATCTACTAAGTAATGTTTGTAGATATTTAGCAAAATCATTTGGTATAAAGCGCGCAATCGTCTCAAGTACTGCTCTTCCTGCTTCTTTATCTTCGATTGGCTTTCCATTGTTATTTCCAGAAACAAATCTCTGTAAATTAGCTACGGCTCCTTGTCCCGTCAAAAGCTCTTTTGTTGTTGCTCCTATGAATTCTAATGTTTTATCAATTGTTATTGACTGCATAATATTAACTCCTTTAAATAAGCAAACCGATATTAAGATAAACGTAACATGAGGGCACCTCGTTGTCAATACACATTTGTGGTTTTTTATCAAGATTTGATGACTATTTTTTTGATTGGGGTCTTTTTTTGTTTGATTATGCGTCATTTTGATGCATAATGTGGCATAATGCATATATGCCAAAAAAGCAAAATGTTAATTCAATAACTCTGAGACTTGATGATTATATTTATAGTCAAGTTGTTAATATGGCCAAGGCTGAAAATCGGAGTATTGCTAATCTTGTTGAAACTTTTATGCTTGAAAAACTTGAAGAAATGATCTTTGTTAATGATTACGAAATGAAAAATATCCTAGATGACAAAGAGCTTATGACTCGTATGGACAAAGGTATCAAGCAAGGTTTAGCAAGGAAAGGCAAAATTGTCTAAGTACAAGATCTTTGAAACAGAAGTATTTGTTGAAGACCTCAAAGCGAATTTAGGTTCAGACTATAAGCGTATTGTAAAAAAATTAAGCGAACAAGTCTACCCAATTCTTCGGGAAAGTCCATTTTATGGTTCTAATATAAAAAAGTTGCGTGGTCTTAAGCCAGATAGATGGCGCTATAGAATTGCTGATTATCGATTTTTCTATATAGTTGAAGATGATTTGGTGATTATGATTGCAGCACAGCATCGTAAAGATAGTTATTAACAAACTATTGTTAATTTTGCTATCCTTAAATTATGACAAGTTCAGATCAAAACCGAGTCTATATCTTTGATACAACATTGAGAGATGGTGAGCAAAGTCCTGGAGCAACCATGAACGCCCAGGAGAAATTGCAAATCGCCAAGCAGCTGGCGCTTTTAAATGTTGATGTTATAGAAGCGGGTTTTCCAGTGTCAAGCAAAGGTGATTTTGACGCTGTTTATCAGATCGCAGCAGAAATACAAGGACCTACAATTTGTGCTCTAGCAAGAGCTCTTGATAAAGACATTATAACTGCAGCAGAAGCTTTGAAGCCGGCTAGCAAAAAACGCCTGCATACATTTATTGCCACATCTTCGATTCATATGGAATACAAACTCAAAATGAAGCCTGATGATGTCCTCAAGCGAGCTTCAGAGATGGTCAAGCTAGCCAAATCTTTGGTGCATGAAGTTGAGTTTTCCCCAGAAGATGCTTGTAGATCAGAAAAATCTTTTCTTTATGAAATTATTGAAGCTGCAATTAAAGCCGGAGCAACTTCAATCAATATTCCAGATACGGTTGGTTACACGACACCAGCTGAGTTTGGACAATTAATTGCTGATATCAAAAAGAATGTTCCAAATATAGATCAAGCAATTATTTCTGTGCATTGCCATAATGACTTAGGTCTTGCTACGGCAAATTCACTCTCTGCTCTTCTCAATGGCGCTCGCCAAGTGGAATGTACTATTAATGGTATCGGTGAAAGAGCGGGTAATGCTTCCCTTGAAGAATTAGTAATGATCTTGAAAACCAGAAGAGATCTAAATCTTTTTACCAATGTCAATTCTCAACACATAATCAGAACTTCAAAGCTTGTATCAAATATAACAGGGCTTTTTGTGCAACCTAATAAAGCGATAGTTGGTGCTAATGCATTCGCTCATGAATCCGGCATACACCAAGATGGCATGCTCAAAAACAACAAAACTTATGAGATCATGAATCCAGAAGACATAGGATTACTATCAACGCAAATCCCTCTTGGTCCAAGATCAGGCAAACATGCGCTTAAATCTAGATTAGAGCAATTAGGCTTCAATAATATTCCAGTGGCTGATCTTGAAGAAATTTACGAAAGATTTATAAGACTCGCTGACAAGAAAAAACGTGTCGATGATAGAGACTTGGTGAGTTTAGCTACCGATAAATCCCTCGAAAGTGATTCAGCTACTATGTTTGAACTTCTTCATGTTCAGGTCACTTGCGGCTCTTCCGGCTTGCCCACAGCAAGCGTGATGCTCAGAGATCAAAGAGATAGAACAAATATTTTGCGTGGAGCCGAATTGGGTACTGGTCCAGTAGACGCAGTTTGTAAATGTATTCGTAAACTGACCAAAGCAGATTGTACTCTTATTGAATTCTCTATCAAATCTGTTACAGAAGGTATTGATTCATTGGGTGAAGTAATTATCAGAATCCAAGACAATCAAAGCTCGGCTATTTATAGCGGGCATTGTGCGAACACAGATATTTTACTTGCTTCTGCTCAAGCATATTTGAATGCGGTCAATAGATATACCGAAAAACGTGAAACAGTAAAAATCAATCCCCAACAAAGTGAAGTTAATGTCTAGTCAAATAATTATCGCGATAGATGGACCAGCAGCTAGCGGCAAAAGCACTCTAGCAAAGCTATTGGCAAAGCGTTTGGGGCTTTTGTATATTGATTCTGGAGCTATGTTTAGAGCTGTGACTTTAGCTTGGATTCAAAAAACCAATGGTCATAAGTCTGAGGCTGATGCCCAGATTCTTGATGAAATTTTGTCAGCTTTTAATATTGAGTTTTTGGACAATAGTAAAACTATTGTTTTGAATTCTAATGATATAAGTACTGCAATCAGAGATAATCAAGTAAGTCAGTTAGTTAGTTATATCTCAACTTTTTCTGGAGTTAGATCAAAGCTTCTGGATATACAAAGAAAGCTATCTTCAGATCAAAGTGTGATTATGGATGGTAGAGATATCGGCACAGTGGTTTTCCCAAATGCAGACTTTAAGTTTTTTATGATCGCTTCACCACTTGAAAGAGCGAAGAGAAGAGAGAAGGAGCTTGCGAAAAGAGGAGAGCGAATCAATATTGAAGAACTTGCTGCTCAGATAGAAGAGCGTGATAGACAAGATTCTAGTCGTGCTATCGCCCCTCTTAAAAAAGCAGATGATGCAATTGTTATCGACACTGATAATAAAACTATTGATGAAGTTCTGGGTGAGTTGCTTATGAGGGTTTCTACAACTCAAACTTCAAATTAAGTTTTTGATCTTGTTGACTGATCAAGTCATCTATATTTTTCTCAGTTGCTTTCGGCTTAGCATTTCTCAGTATGTTTTTTTCTCTAACAGGTATTGTACTGTTTTTAGAAATTGTTTTGTGAACTGGTGCAAGTTCAGCAATATGGACAAGCTCTGTTTGTTTTTCTCTTGGATAAAACAAAAGCAAAGTCATAATAGAACTAGTCATAAATATTACGACTAAAGCAGGCGTTAAAAACTTATTTTTTGCTTCTGTTGTTTTTGCTTTCATTAGTGTTTGTGGCTTTTCATAAAATTTATCAAACAGTAATACGATGCAGGTCCCATCACCCGCAAGTGTTTCAGCTTCTAAGCTAGCTTCATGAAATTCAACTATATCCATCATGGAATTCAGTCCATGACCCATTTTGAGATGACTGTGCTTTTGTTGAATCGCATCGATTATATCTAAAGGCAATGCTTTACCAAAAGAACTTATT
>JAJTHA010000095.1 GCA_021299565.1 Candidatus Caenarcanales bacterium | reverse complement strand
TGTCAATCCCCCCTTTCTTCAAACAACTTAATTACCTGTCTTTAACAGCTTAGTTTTCTTGATTTCATATTGCTTAAAATAGTTACTAGGACTAGTTTTTAAGCTTGTATGAATTCTGTCATTGTTGTAATAATTAAGATTTTGAATAATTGCTTCAATTAGTTCTCCTTTTAATTCAAATCTATTTGGGTCTCCTAAATCAAGTTTAAATCCGCTGTAAAAAGATTCTTGAAAACCATTTTGCCATGGTGAAGCCTTTTGGCTCATTGAGATTTTTACACCATTGCTTTCTGCTAAATTTGTATAAATTTCTGATTTCATTTCACTTCCTTGATCACTATGCAAATAAACAGGTACACCTTCTTTGAAAGCCATTTCTAAAGCACGTTTCATCATATCAGCAGTGTGTCTATCACTAATATCCCAGCCTACTATTTCTCTTGAAAATACATCAATAACTGTCGCCAAATACAAGAATTTGCCCTGGTAATCAATGTAAGTGAAATCTGTTGCGTAGACAGCCCTAGGAGCCACTACGCAAAGATTTTTCAATTGATTTGAATATTTCGTTTCATCTTGCTTTAAATCGTCTGGCTTGAAGTGCTTGCGTCTTCTTCTGAAAGCCTTGATTTGATTGGCTTTCATTACTCGCTCCACTCGTTTGTGATTCACGCCCAGTGCAAGTGCAATTCGAGGTGATCCATATGATGGATTTGCCTCCATTGTCTTTTTGATTTCAACAAGAAATTTTGCATCTTTTGATTTTTGTTTTGACGCATAGTAAAGGTTTGATCTACGAAGCCCAAACAGCTTTGCCAATTGGGATTTAGGAAATCCTAGTTTGCAATTTTTAATTAAATCAGTTTTTTTTCCTTGCTTAATTCCGTCGTTACGTAGCCTAGCACTTCTCGTAATTGTTTAACTTCGCGCTTCAAGCGATTTATCTCAAGCAAAGAATTATCAGTTTCACCGATTTTGCCTGTTTTGTTATATATGGTTTTTGCGCTTACTCCGTAGATATTTGCAAGATCTACAACTTTTTCGCCAGCCTTAACCTTGGCAATAATCTCATCCCACTGATCTTTTGTTAACTTCGACATACAAACTCCTTATTTTACTTCACTCAGTTGTTTAGTATATGGGGGGATAACCAGTATCCTGAAAAGATGAGAGACGTAATTTCTAGTTACGCGGATGGAGCCGATAAACTGCTTTTAGGGCAGTCTGATTTTACTCTTGATGAGAAGACAATGTATCTTTTTTATAAGAAATTTCAAAGAGCTAACTCAGAATTAACTATTCCAAAAATATTTGGGTCTGATAATTTCAATAAATTTTTTATTCATCTTGTGAAGTTTCTTGGCATTGATACAACTAAATCAAAACTATTCTGGATTATTAAAGGAGAATATGGAGGGTCTGGTTCTGAAAATTCTCAGTTAATAAGTTTTGAAAACTTAAATAAACAATACTCAATAGCAAACAAGCTAAAAGATTTTAAGTTGGATGATGTTAAATGGGAGTCTGTAAAGAATAGAATCCAGAATAAGGCTGATTTATCTAGGTTTATGATTTTTTTGGATACAAGTATAGATGATTTTGGAACTAAATTGAATAACGTTAGGGCGCGTAAGGCTTTGATTAGACTAGGAGTGCATACTATAACTATAGAAGATTTAGTTAAAAGGAGCCCCAAGGAATTAGAGAGTATCAAAGGATGTGGTTCTGCGACGTTTAAATATATTGAGGAAGAGCTTTTAAATTATTTGGATAAGTGTATGTCCGAAGATTAAAAGAGAACTGCCAGTTATATCTTTGACTGATATTGCTCGCTACAAAAATCCAGACGAGCCTAAGGATATAGTAAAACATTGGATGAGATCTAAGACTACCATTGAATTTTTAGGTTTATGGGAGAAGATTAACAACCCAGAATTTAAAGGGGTCGAATTCGACTCCTTTAAAAATGAAGCTGGTAGCAATTCTTTCGTGCTTTCTCCAAGTAAGTGGATTGAAGCTACAAATGCGATTGGGATTATTTCTAAAGCGGGCAAAAGTGGTGGCACTTTTGCACATAAAGATATAAGCCTTTGAATTTGCTTCAAGGGGCAAAGAAGCCCTGTCTCGGATTGATGAATAAATAAAACTTCTTCTATACTTAAAAACTGAAAACTCATTTGCCAAGTTTATCAAGTGATTTTCTGTGACGCTTAGAAATACGTTTGTAAACCGTTTCAATTTTGGAAGGTTTTAGCAAGAGACCTTGAGGAGTGATTTCAAGTTCAACAGCAGCTCCTTCGTGATCTAGATCGAGAAGTTCCAGAATAGGCTTGTCAATAACGATACCCTTACTAGTTCCGACTTTTTGTAATTGTTTGATCTTTGCCATATACTTATGATATTCTTATAAGGTTATTATACCATTATTATTGATATTCTAAACCTTTTTATGAAAATGTGATCGTGTCCAGATACAATGGACAAAATCATCGAAAAGGCTGATCCTCATTGATTTTTTATTGAATTATTCTAAGTAAAATGGCGCGCCCTGTAGGACTTGAACCCACGACACCAGGTTTTGGAGACCTGTGTTCTGCCAACTGAACTAAGGACGCTTATGATCTGTGGACCTTTTGTTGTTTTCGTTCGTGACTCTCGTCACTCACGGCAACTGAACTAAGGACGCTTGTCTTCGTATCGGTCTTGTGACCTGTGACCTTTTTTCGATTTCGTTCGAGACCTGCGGTCTCTCACGGCAACTGAACTAAGGACGCTTGGTAACCCACCAGCATAAAGGTGCGTGGATCCTTACGGTCGCTTCGCTCCCTCAGGATGACAAAGCAGTATTGATTATAGCTTAAGAAACTATTACTCCAAAAGCCCCATTTGACTTTTATCAATTATTCCAATTTGAGCATATGAGTTCAACTTGTCTCTAGAATCACTAATATCTGGATTACGCATATTTAGCCAGCCAATTCTATCTTCTTGGCTAAATTCACCCTTACCACTCTCCATAGTAAGTCTATCTGCTCTATAACTGAAATTATCTCCTTGAGTGTCCAAAATACTATAATCGTCACCGCGTCTCAATTCGATAGTTACAGAACCAGTAATTGGTTTGGCGATCCAACGTATCAAAGATTCTCTTAGCATGAGAGCTTGAGGATCCAACCATCTACCTTCATAGAGTAGTCTACCTAGCTTACGGCCCATATCTCTATAGTTATCGATACTCGCTTCGTTATGAATGGCACTGATAAGTCTTTCATAAGCTATAAACAACAAGGCCAAACCTGGTGCCTCATAGATTCCTCGAGATTTAGCTTCGATTATTCTATTTTCTATCTGATCACTCATGCCTAATCCATGTCTTCCAGCAATATTGTTAGCTTCGCTAATTAAGTCAGTGCATGAAACAAAGCTTTTACCATTCAGCTTGGAAGGCTGTCCCTGATTGAATTCAATAGTGACGGTCTCTGATTTGATCTCAATTGTATTGTCCCAAAACTTCACACCCATTAGTGGTTCAACAATTTTCATGTTGCAGTTAAGCTCTTCAAGATCTTTTGCTTCGTGCGTTGCTCCCAAAATATTTGAATCGGTTGAGTAAGCTTTTTCTTTTGATAATTTATAATTATGACCATTTTTGTTGAGCCACTCAGACATTTCTTTGCGTCCACCTAATTCTTTGATGAAAGCCTCATCTAGCCAGGGTTTGTAAATCCTAAGATTAGGGCTGATTAATTTACCATAACGATAAAATCTCTCTATGTCGTTGCCTTTGTAAGTAGAGCCATCCCCCCAAATATCAACTTGATCCTGCAGCATTTCTTTAACCAGAATTGTGCCGGTAACTGCTCTTGCTAGCGGCGTAGTATTAAAATAAAATTTACCAGCTGTCGAAATGTGAAAAGCCCCACAACTGAGTGCTGCAAACCCTTCTTTCACCAGTGATTCCCTACAGTCCACTAGGCGTGCTACTTTGGCGCCATATTCTAAGGCTCTTTTGGGTATATCATCGTAATTTGTTTCATCCGGTTGTCCAAGATTGGCTGTGTAAGCATAAGGTATCGCACCTTTGCTTTTGATCCAAGCAATCGCGGCTGATGTGTCTAAGCCGCCCGAAAAAGCAATTCCGATTTTTTCTCCGACTGGTAGTGATTTGAGGATTGACATAGCTAATGATTATAGCCCAGTATTTTCAGCTAACTCAAAGACCAAATTCATGTTTTGAACAGCCTGGCTAGATGCACCTTTGTAAATATTGTCAATTGCGGAGCTGATTATAAGTGTATTTGTGCTTTCGTCTTTGCACAAATGCAAAAATGCATTGTTGCTTTTCAGAGCCCACTTAGTATTTGGATAAGTATTTTCATCAAGTATTTTGATGAAAATTTCGTCTTCGTAATATTCATTAAAGATCTTACGAATTTCTACTATAGAAATATTTTTAATTAGTTTTAGGTAGCTGGTGGTCAGTAAACCAAAACTCATAGGAATTAAATGGGGAGCAAAATTAACATTGATTTGTTTATGAGCGATTTTGCTTAGTATGCGATTAAATTCCGGTCTATGTCTGTGTTTGCCGCCTAAGTTATATGGGGATAAATTTTCGTTGAGTTCAGTGAAAATTATTCTAGTCTCTGCTTTACGTCCGGCTCCACTAATTCCGGATTTACCATCGATAATAATATGATCATCCACAGCATCAGGGATACTGCTAAGAATTGGAGCTAGAGCCAATATCCCACTAGTTGTATAGCAACCAGGATTTGCGATGATACAAGCATCTTTGGATTTTTCAATTATTTCTTCTCTGAAAATTTCAACTAATCCATAAACACAATTGTCATCAAATCTATGGTCGGCACTCAAATCAATTACATAAATGTCTCTTTCAATTAATTCTTTTGAGTATCTTTCGCAAAATCCATTTGGAGTTGCAAAAAACACTAAATCTATATCTACCAAAGAAATATTTTCAAATTCTTCGCATTTCATCGAAAATGGACTAAGCTCAGGAAAAATATCATCAATATATTGACCGGCAGATGAATTTGCTCCAAGGAATTTGATTTCTGCATGTGGGTGATTTATTAATATTTTAATCAGCGCAAGCCCTGTGTAGCCGCTGGCACCGCAAATTCCAACTCTTATTTTTTTGGAAAGATCTTTAAACACCAATGAAATTATATAATATGATTAGTTTATGGCTGTAATTACACGTAGATACACACGTTCAGTAGATTTTCTGACTCGGCTTTTGGCTATTTTGATTATTGCACTCTGCCCTTGTCTTACTCTTAAAGCAGAAGAAGTCAAAATAGCTGACGTTCTAAATATTGGAATGAAGTCTGGAATTTTGACTCTTAAGCATAATGCTATGGGAGATATCAAATTCAAAAAGAGAATTTATGATGGACCACCTCGACTTGTTTTTGACTTACTCGAAGCGAAGCTGCCGGCTAACAATAATTTCAATCAGACTAATATTTCTAATGAAATAACTAGTGTTCGCGTTGCTCAATTTGATGCAACGACAGTAAGAATTGTTTGTGAAGCAAAAACACTTTCTGCCCTCGAAAAAATCAAAATAGAAAATATCGGACAGACTTTGGTATTTAATTTCTTGTTGGTAATATAAAAGTACAAGACATCACTATTATTGAAGGTGACATGCGCATCATAACCGATGGCAATATTAGCCCTAGAACTATTTTGTTAGATAGCCCATCAAGATTGGTTTTGGATCTTATAGGAGCCGAACTAAAAAGCAAATTACAGGAAAAAACTTTTACAGTAGGTGATGAACAAATTAGAGTAGCTCAATTTGATACTTCTATTGTCAGAATAGTTTTTACTGGTCCTAAATCACACCAAAGAGAAGTTAGAATTAGTGATAATGAAAGACAGTTGCTTGTTTTGGGAGAGGGTTCAAAGCAAAAGCAAGTTGTTGAAAATTTCAATAAATTATTAGCTATCAAAATCTCAAAAACAGATGCTAAAGAAACTACATATCAAATTGATGCAGAGAAAAAACTCAATTATAAATTCATCAAATTACATGATCCAGAAAGATTAGTAATAGATTTCGTTGATACCAAATTAACTGATGCATTTGGCTCTAATCTTGTCTCAGAGACAGGTCATGTTTCTGGTCTTCGTTATGGTTTAGCTACTTTGGGTAGACCTGTAACTCGTATGGTTATTGATTTGAAATCAAAAAACTATACTGAAGAATTCAAAGAATCTCCAACGGGCACACAGTTGTTTATAAGAATTTTGGGTGCTGGACAAGGAATTAGTTCAACTAACCCGGAAGCTGATAAGGATCCTAATGCAGTTCCTGGTGAAAACAAAGTTAACGGTTCAAAAGTAGTGATTGATCCTGGGCATGGTGGCTATGATCATGGGGCTATTTATGGTGGTCATAATGAAAAAGATATTAACCTTGCAGTAGCAAGTAAAGTAGAAGCATTACTTAAAGAAGCTGGTGTAGCGGCTTTTATGACAAGAGCTGAAGATAGATTTATCTCTCTTGCTGAGCGCGTAGAAATTTCTAATAATATAGATCCAGATATTTTTGTATCTTTGCATTCTAATGCTGTAGTTTCAAATCCTAAAATGGCAGGTTTACAGACTTATTTTTTTTCTGATGGGGGTTATAAATTAGCCCAATTCACTCACAAGCAAATGGTTGATGATGTGGGTATGCCAGATGGCAAAATCCGCAAAGCTAATTTTTGGGTTTGTAAATATTCCAAATCACCTGCTGTTTTAATTGAAATGGGTTTTATGACTAATTCTGAAGAAAGAGAAAAGTTGGCTAGTGATAGATATCAAGCAGATTTGGCAAAAGCAATAACCAAGGGCATTATAAAGTATTTGGAAGAGAATAGCTAACAGATGAAATTAGGTTTCTATGATTCTGGTTTAGGTGGACTTTCGGTTTTGCGCGAGTTCTTGCGTGAGTATAAAGCTGATTACAGCTACGTTTATTTTGGTGATTCAGCAAGAGCCCCTTATGGCAATAAATCAAAAGCTGAGTTGAAAGTTTTTATTAAAGAAATTCTTGATTACATGAATGACAAAGAAGTTGATGTTGTGATTTCTGCTTGTAATACCACTTCAATGCTAATGCATGAGATTGATTTAGACCCGTATCTTTTTCAAGTGATTAATCTTTATGATGTCATGAACGATTATTTCCACAATTCTTTGGAGGCAAGCATCATTAGAGATCTTCACTCTAGATTGGCTTTGCTAGCAACTCAAAGCACGGTTGACTCAAAGCGCTATTTGAATTGGGGAGTAGAGATCTTGCCAATTGCTTGTCCAGATTTGGTGCCATTAATTGAGAGTGCTGATATTGATACAGCCAAACAAAAATGGCAAGTTTATTTATCCAAAATACCTGAGGATATTAGGCATTTAATTATCGGTTGTACTCATTTTAGTTTTGTGGCAGATCAGCCTTCTAGATTTGAACTCATTGATCCAGCTAAACTATGTTTGAAATATTTTCAAAATACTATTATGGGCGATACTCTTCTGAATCATGGTCATAAGCTTGAGAAACGCTTAGAGCTTGAGTTGTATTTCAGTAAGTCAGATGAAAAGTATTTGAGATTTGCAGAGTCGCTACTCTAGTATTTTTTGATTTAGACTAATGAAAAATTAACCAGATATTAACCTGGTTGTGCACATAATACTCCATGGCGTCTCGTAATCGTATTAATGGGGGAAGTTCTTTTAGCCCAGATCTAAATCAATTAAGTTCAAAAAGCTCAAGTTCCTCTAAGCCAACAGCTTTAAATGACATTATTAAAAGTTCAAAAAATAGAATTTTACAATCTAGACTAGCCATACAGAGCAAGAAAGCTGGCAACGATACTGCACAAAAAGTAGATACTTTTTCATCCTCGGGAAATAAAGCAGATTTAAGCCAAACTCAAACATCGCCAGCAAATCAGGATGCACAGAAAAAAATTGAGGAACTAGATCTGAAATTGGCGTCTATAAATGAAATTAATCAAGGAGAAGAATTAAGTTCTCCAGATTCCAAAATCGCAGAAAATTTTAAATTCTCAGGATTCAAGATGAGTTTTTATGATGAACAAATCGAGGCTTGGGGTAATTTAAAATCACAATGGCAAAACTCAGATCTTAAAGAAAGCAAACAATTTGCCGCAGAACAAATTTCGCAGATTTCTAAGCAAGAATATTGGAATAAAGATGCCAAAGTTTTTTGGTCAGAGCAAGAAAAGTTTTGGGGACAATTGTCTTCTAAGCCAATTCCGAAAGAGAACCAAGCTAAGGTCAGTGTCTTAGTTGATAAGCTTGCTGCGATAGAAAATAAAATTGATGGTTCGTATGGTGATCCAAAATTAGTTCAAAGTCCTCGAAAAGCTTATGAAAAGCAAATTTTAGATCTAAGATCTCAAATTCAGAAATTAGCTTAATTATATGAAAAATCAAACACAGAGGCGCTTTTAACTATCTTTCCGCTGTCCATTTGAATCACCCTATCAGCGACCTCCGCGACAACTCCCATATCGTGAGTAATAAACAACATAGTTCTTTTTAAAGATTTCAATAGCTCAAGAATTATTGCTTGAACAGTTAAATCAAGAGCAGTTGTGGGTTCATCTGCAATGATTAAATCAGGGTTGTTGATAATTGCCATCGCAATCAAAATTCTTTGTCTCATACCACCAGAGAGCTCATGTGGGTAAGCTTTGATGCATCTAGTTGGATCTGCTATGCCTACTTGTTCCAAAGTCGAAATACAAAGATGTTCTAGTTCTTGAGTGCTGGTTTTTTTGTTGAAAATCAAATATGCCTCACTCAATTGTTGGTAAATAGTCATCAAGGGGTTGAGTGCACTAAGAGGATCTTGAGGAATTAAGGATATATGTTTTCCTCTAATATTCTCAGGATATTTTCTATTTTTGCTTGGCAGTGATTCTGAATTATTGAGTAAAAAAGTATCCTTGAAAAGAATCTGACCTGAAATAGATGAATTAACCGGCTCGAGCCCGA
This sequence comes from Candidatus Caenarcanales bacterium, assembly GCA_021299565.1. Taxonomy (GTDB): domain Bacteria; phylum Cyanobacteriota; class Vampirovibrionia; order LMEP-6097; family LMEP-6097; genus JAJTHA01. The sequence continues at coordinate 716 of JAJTHA010000095.1, read as the reverse complement.
GTATAGAAAGTGCAGTTAGGGTTTTACCGCTACCACTTTGACCTACGAGTGCTAGGGTCTCACCTTGGTAAAGTTCAAAACTGATATCATGCACCGCATGAAAGTTTGTTTCAGGAAATCGGAGATTAAGCTTATTAACACTAAGAATTTGATTTAGCACTCTAATAAATAGTATAATTATAGTTTGACCTTTTTATGAATAAAACTAATACAAAACTATTACAAATCACAGCTTTAGGGGGCTTACATGAATATGGCAAGAATATGTATTTGTTTGAAGCCATTAATCCAGATTCTCGTAAAGCTTTAATCGTTGATGCCGGAATTATATTTCCAGGTCTTGAATATCCCGGAGTTGATTACAAGCTTGCGGATTACAAATATGCTTTATCTAACAAAATTGCCATAGAAGCTTTAGTTCTTACCAATATGCATGAAGCGCATAGCGGCGGAGCTCATCACGTGATCAATAAATGCAATATCAAAAAAGTAATTGGATCAAAGTTGGCTTTGCAATTGGTTAAAGCTAAATTGGGTGAGGCTCAAGTGAAAAGTATCGAATGGATTAATTTTGAATCTCGTCAAGAATTGATTGTTGATGATTTCAAAATTACCCCTTTTACATTTGCGACTTGCACGCATGAAAGCTATGCTGTTTTGATTGAAGCATATGGTTCCAAAGTCTTTTATACAAGTAGTTTCAAGATCGACCAAAC
>JAJTHA010000033.1 GCA_021299565.1 Candidatus Caenarcanales bacterium | reverse complement strand
TTACTGTCAGTAAGGCTTCTGGTGAATTAATTAAAAGCGCTTATTTTTCAAAAATTTTAGAGTTTGAAGAACTGATCTAATCTATTAAAATATGTAACAAGCTTTTACCTGCTTGTCTTTGTCCACTCAAATTTTTATGATCGTTTTTGTAAGTTCAATCTCTTATTTTTGATCTTTTTGCTGTTTTTATCACATAGAACTAACAAAAATGTGAGTTTTAATCTATCAAAGTCCCAACTTCAAGTCCGCAGACAATATCTCTGACAGCGCCTGGTCTAGCAAAGTCAAATACAGCAATTGGAATATGCCTATCTCTACAAAGCGCTAGAGCAGAGGTGTCCATTACTTTTAGATTGCGGCTGATAACTTCTTGATGACTCAATTTGTTGATTTTTTTTGCGTTTTTGTTTGTGCGCGGATCATCATCATAAACTCCATCCACACCATTTTTTGCCATCAACATCAAATCACAATCCATTTCTGATGCGCGCAAAGCAGCTGCAGTATCAGTAGTGAAAAACGGATTACCAGTACCACCACCAAAAATCACCACTCGACTTTTGCTCATATGTCTAAGTGCTCTTCTTCTTGTATAAGGCTCTGCGATAGAACGCATTTCTATTGCGGTTTGTACTCTAGTTGCAATCCCACGTTTTTCAAGCACGCCCTGTAAAACGAGTGCGTTCATGATTGTCGCTAACATACCTACATAATCAGCAGCAGCTCTATCCATGCCTAGTTCTGTGGATTTTTGTAATCCTCTAAAAATATTTCCGCCACCAACAACAACACAAACTTGTACTCCTTGAGTGGTAACTAAAGAAATTTCCTCGGCGATTCTATCAACTATCTCTGGAGAGATCCCGAGATGTCCTTCGCCGACAAGAGCTTCTCCACTTAGTTTGAGTAGGATACGTTTGTATTTAATGTTCATCAATAGAAATTATACGTTACTTAGATAGCCTTCGAGCTTAGCAAATTTGGAAGGTTCACGTAATTTTTTCATTGCCTTAAATTCAATTTGTCTTACGCGCTCACGAGTGATATTAAATATTCTTCCTACTTGCTCAAGTGTTCTTGCTTGTCCGTCTTCTAGACCATAACGCAATTTCAATACTTCAGCTTCTCTAGGTAAAAGATCTACCAAAAGTTCTTTGATATGAGTTTTAAGCATTCTTTCTGTGCTTGAAACATCTGGTCTGCAGTCATTTTCATCAGCAATAAAATCAGATAAAGTACTATCTTCTTCTTTGCCAAGAGGAGTTTCTAGAGAAACAGGTGTTTTGTTAGCATTCATTATCTCTTTGAGTTTTTTGCTGCTAACACCAAGAGCCCATGCCATTTCTTGATCACTTGGTTTGCGTCCAAGTTCAGCAGATAATTGTCTAGTTACTCTTTTGTATCTATTGATAGTTTCTACCATGTGAACTGGTACACGAATAGTACGTGATTTGTCAGCTAGTGATCTAGTGATACCTTGTCTAATCCACCAAGTAGCATAAGTCGAGAATTTATAACCTTTTTCGTAGTCAAATTTCTCGGCTGCTCTTATTAAACCTAAATTACCTTCTTGAATAAGATCCAAAAACGATAATCCTCTATTGAGGTATTTTTTAGCGATACTTACTACTAGTCTCAAGTTTGCTTGTACTAGTTTGCGTTTAGCTTCATCGCCTTTTTCGCCGCCTTTTTCTATTGCTCTAGCTAGTTCAATTTCTTGTTCTGCTGTCAAAAGAGGAATGCGACCAATTTCTTTTAAATATAATTTGATTGAGTCTTCTGCTCCATCAGATTTTGAGTAGGTTTTGAGATATTCGTCTGGATTACCTTCTTCATTTTCTGGTCCAGCTGCTCTTGATGAGACTATAACCTCTAAACCATCATCTTCAGCTTCAATTTCTTCATCTAAAAACGTTTCAAATACTTCTTCTGCCATTTTTCTAACCTTTTTCAACTAAAACACAAAACTATTACAAGTAAGACTTCTTACTAATTTGTTTTTGTATTCAGTTTTAATATCTTTTTGAATAATTTGCGACCCAAAATCACCACTTATCATGAACGACACCAATAAATATAAATGAATGATGATCATTGTGTCTCTTAATTTTTTTTAAGGCCCGGGCCAAAAAATAAATCTTAAGTACCAACAGTCCAGCTATTGATGTACTCAATCATTTCAGACGTAAGAGAATCGATTTTGATTCCCATTGCTTCAAGTTTAAGATTTGCAATTTCTTGATCTATTTCTTTTGGAAGTACATGTAAGCCTGCAGCCAATTTATTTTTGACCAAATACTCACTAGCGAGTGCTTGATTAGCAAAACTCATATCCATCACAGCAGATGGATGCCCTTCGGCAGCAGCAAGATTTATAAGTCTTCCTTCGCCAAGAACTATAATAGAGCCCTTAGCTCCTGCTTTCTGAGGATCACGAACATACTCTTCAGTAAAAGGTCTAACTTGTTTGACTTCAGATGACATTTCTTTGAGGGCGACTAAATTTAACTCAAGATCAAAATGTCCAGAATTGCAAACTATCGCTCCGTCTTTCATCATTTTGAAATGGCTAGCATCAATAACGTGTCTATTGCCAGTGAGAGTTATAAATATATCTCCAATTTTGGCAGCTTCGTTCATAGGCATAACTCTAAAGCCATCTAATTTTGCCTCAAGCGCTTTCACTGGATCTATCTCTGTTACAACTACATCAGCGCCTTGACCTTTGGCTCTCATCGCCGTGCCTTTGCCGCACCAACCGTAGCCAACTACCACTACGCTTTTGCCGGCAAGTAAAATATTGGTTGCTCTAATAATTCCATCGAGTGTTGATTGACCAGTGCCGTATCTATTATCAAAAAGATGTTTGGTTTGAGAGTCGTTTACTGCAATAGCTGGAAAAGTGAGCACTCCATCTTTATGCATAGCTCTTAGTCTTACTATCCCTGTTGTAGTTTCTTCAGTTGTACCGATAATATCTTTGACTTGATTTGGTCTTTCTTTAAGTAGAGTTGCGACCACATCAGAACCATCATCCATAATAATGTTTGGCTTAGTATCTAGAGCGATATTAACGTGTTTGATATAAGTTTCTATCGATTCACCTTTCATGGCATAAACCGAAATCCCATAATCTCTGACTAAGGCTGCCGCAACGTCATCTTGAGTTGAAAGAGGATTTGAAGCAATTAGTGCGCAGTCTATTCCTCCTGCTTTTAAGGTGATAGCAAGATTTGCTGTTTCGGTGGTGACGTGAGCGCAAGCTACCATTTTGTAACCAGCAAGGGGTTTTTCTTTGGCGAATCTTTCTCTGATTTTGAGAAGCACTGGCATTTCTTTGGCTGCCCAGTTGATTCTTTGCATGCCTAGATCAGCTAGTTTGATGTCTTTGATTTCGTAGTTTAATGTTTGATTGCTCATACTTTATATTGTAAAGCATGATGGGGGAAAGTCTAAAAATACAAATTTAATTTAGCTTTTAAGCAGGTCTTTTGATGCTCATTTTGTTACCCGGCATAAAATCAACTGTTAAAGTACCCGGATGAAATTTATCTTTTACATCATAACTAATTGATCTGAGATGATCGCCCAAATTAGTTATTACTCTAAGTGTAAGCCCTGTTGATGGGTCTTGGAGTTTAAATTCTTTAGATGCATTCAGTTCATCGATACTAATTTGAGATTTAATTCCATAATCGCCTAGCTCTTTGCGAATTTTACCTAAAAGAGATTCTTGATCTTTTGTCAAAATTCCTAGTAATAAATCAGCTTTTTGTCTAAAAAATTCATTATTAAATTTCTCATCTAGATTATTACTTGATGTTTTTAATGCTTGTGAAATTGCTTCAGCCAAATTTTCTGGGAAAAGTTGATCTAGAGCTTTTTGAGTTGTATCTTGTGGGGATTTGATATCAATATTCTTTGCACCTTTAGACTTCAGCCATTCTTTTAGTTCAGATAGAGTTATTCTCTGCTTGTCCTCCGGGGTTTTGATTAATAGATCAGGAATGTAAGTTTTACTAGATCCATTAACATCATGAATAGTTACGGAACCAAAAATAGAAACATTAGAAAAAGAAGCGTTGGTGAGATTAGTTTGGTCGTGAATCTGTAGATTATAGATACTAGAATTGTCCCAAGTAGTATTTGAGAAATCAGCTCCTTTGTCTTCGCTGCCAGTAATTGCTAAAGCATTGATACTTGAATTAGAGAAATCTGCACCGTCTAAATTACAGTCTTTATCAAAGCTTGAAGAAGCACTAAATTGAGCATTTTCAAAAAACGCTTCTGGTAAATTAGCATTTTTAAAAATACCATTGCTGAACTGACTTCCAGAGAAATTGACTTTTCTGCCGCTAACATTCCAAAACTTTGTTCCAGCAGGAAAATTTTTGACAGCGACTTGCTCTAGAGGATAAGTGCGGTTTTGGGTCCCAAGATCTAAATTAGAATAGTCTGATTTTTGCAAGGCAGGGTGTCTATATTTCACCACTTCTTGAAAAGCTTGTTTTTCTTCAATGCTAGGTAATTTGCGTCCAGGCAATTGAGCCTGTCCAGAACCATTCAGGGTTCTTGGTTGAAATTGTGAACGAGGATAATTAGTAATACGCATAAAACTAAATAATATCAAATAAGATAATCATAATTAGTCGAGGATTCTAAATAATTCATATAATTAGCCTATAAAGAAGCGCCCAGCTAAGCCAAAAACCCTAGTTATCCTGCCAGCTAAAAATCACATATACATAATATGGATAGATCTTTATTTACAGCAGCTACTGGTATGCAAGCACAGCAAACCAATATCGATGTGATTTCGCATAACTTAGCCAACATCAACACAACTGGTTACAAAAAAGCTACGGCGCATTTTTCGACACTTTTTACTCAAGTGATTAAAGCCCCAGGAGCAACTCTTAATAATGGTCAAACTACTCCAAATGGAGTTCAGGTTGGACTTGGTGTTCAATTAGACGCCACCAACAAAGCTTATACTATGGGCAGCTTAACCAATACAGGCAATCCTTTGGATCTTGCAATTGAGGGTGAAGGATTTTTTCAGATACAACTTCCAAATGGTCAAATAGCCTACACTAGAGATGGTAATTTTCAGATTGATGGACAAACCGGTGATATTGTCACCAACCAAGGCTTTCCTTTGTTTCCAAATATCAATTTAGGTAATAACGTTACGAGTATCAATATTGCAGAAGACGGCTCTGTTAATATCACTAGATCTGGTAACGCCGCTCAAACTGATAATGTCGGTTCATTGAGAATCGCAAGATTTGCTAATCCAGCAGGTTTGATGGATCATTCAGATAACTTGGCCTTAGAGACCGTCGCTAGCGGAAGAGCTTTTGATGGAAACCCGATGTCTGATGGACTTGGTGGTTTGAGACAAAGTTTTCTTGAAGGTAGTAACGTTAAAGTTGTCGAAGAAATCACAAATATGATCACTGCTCAAAGAGCTTACGAAGCTTCTAGTAATGTGATTAAGGCATCAGACGAAATGTTGAAACAGGCTAACAACATCGTATCCTAAGCCACCCTAAATCACTCATAGCGGCGTTATACTCGCCCTCGCAATCCTCATTGACGATAAGTCAACTCCGGTATGCTCGGGCTCGCATGCCTTGCTCTGAGCGATTTATGATGGCTTAGTATATGAAAACAAACTTTATTTTTGGGAATAATATACTTGTGAAGCGCTTAATTTTATTACTACTAAGTTTGTTAATTCAAACATCATCAGTTCTCGCAGAAGAAGCTTCAACTACTACTTTTAATCCATACTGGATCAGCGTCAAAGCCAAACTGGAAAAACATCTCAGCGAAACCTTAGATCCAAAACTCTACAAGTATGAAATAGTCGGTCCCACAAGAGAACTAAAAACTTTTTTGGGTAATAGACCAGACGCCCAGATAGTTTTTGAAAAACTCAATTTAAATACTCTTGCTAGTCGCAAAAGCATTACTGCAACAGTTTATAGCGCAGACAAAAAAATCCTCGATAGTTTGATTATCAATCTTGATGTCAAAATTTATCATAAAGTTTTTAAATTGAAACATGGGATAGCCCAAGGACAAGAAATAGCAGCGGCTAATTTATATGAAGAATCAATTTTGATAGAACCTTTAGATACCAGATTGTATGCTGCTGGTAATCTCAATCAAAAAGTTGCAAGTATTGCTATTGCAGCAGATACACCAATCAAAATCAATATGCTCAGAAGCCAAAAACTCATGCAAGCAAATCAGCCAATTAGAGTTAGTAGTGGTACTAGTATCATTCAACTAGAACTTATATGCAAAACAGTTGGTTCTGGTGATGTTGGTGATGTGATTACTGTTTATTGCCAAGATTCCCAGAAAAAAAACCTACGCGCCAAAATTATTGAAGCTGGTCGTGGTCAGTTGATATAATCTTTTTGATGTTAAAAGCCGGAATCGTAGGTCTCCCAAACGTTGGTAAATCAACTTTATTTAATGCACTCAGCAATAACCATATCGCTGAAGCTGCTAATTATCCTTTTTGTACTATTGAACCAAACTCAGCTATAGTCAATGTCCCAGACGAAAGATTATATGTTCTGCAAAAAATCGCCGGCACTAATGTAGTAGTTCCCGCAGCAATTGAGTTTGTAGATATCGCTGGTCTTGTCAAAGGAGCTGCTCAAGGAGAGGGTTTGGGTAATAAGTTTTTGTCAAACATTAGAGAAACAGATTTAATCGTGCATGTCGTTAGATGCTTTGATGATCCCAACGTGATTCATGTCAGCGGCACAGTGGATCCTGTTGATGATATAGAAGTGATTAACACCGAATTAGTTTTGTCGGATCTTGAACAAGTACAAAAATCTAGAGAAAGAAATGCCAAAAAAGTCAGAAGTAACGATAAAGAAGCGATTGTTGTTGATAAAGTTTTAGAAAAAATCCAGCCTTTTTTGGAAGAAGGTAAAGCCGCTCGCCTAGCAGATTTGACGGAAGAAGAAAGATTTTTGATCAAGTCTTATGGTTTAATTACGCTCAAAAAAATCATTTATGCAGCAAATATTGCAGAAGCGGATATGGCTGCAGGCACTAATAATTATGTAAAAGCTGTCGAACAATTAGCAGCAAAAGAAAACGCTGGAGTGGTTGTTATTAGCGCTGCTGCTGAAGCTCAGCTAGTAGGAATGACCGATGAAGAGAAAAAAGAATTTTTGCAAGAGCTTGGTGTTACTGATACAGGTTTGCAAAGACTTATCAAAGGTGCTTATAAAGAACTGGGTCTGCGTACATATTTTACGGCTGGAGAAAAAGAAGTTAGAGCTTGGACTATTAATACTGGCGATAAAGCTCCTCAAGCCGCGGGTGTGATTCATACTGATTTTGAAAAAGGTTTCATCAAGGCAGAAACCATTGGCTATGAGGATTTCTTGGCTTGTAGCGGTAGAGTCAAAGCTCGTGATCTTGGTAAGGCTAGGCAAGAAGGCAAAGAATACGTTGTTCAGGATGGTGATGTGATGGAGTTTAAGTTTAATAATTAGTATATTTGTACTTATTTTGGGTATAATTATATATATGCAAAATGGACAAGCAAAACTTCAAATCCCTATATCTTTAAAATTAAAAAAAGAACTTGAAAAAAAATCTGACGAACTTGGTTTTTCTTCTGTTAATGAAATGGCTAGAGTTTTTTTGCATAACCTGATTAAAGGCAAATTTTTCTTACAATTTGCTTCTACTGACGATAAAAAGATTCCAATGTTGAATGAAGAAAGCGAGAAACGAATCTTGCAATCATATAAAGATTTTGCAAATGGTGATTATGAAGTTATAGATAGCTCTAAACCTAATGCTGTCAAAAACTGGCTCAAAAATGTATAAATTAAGTTTATCTAAGCAATTTATCAAATCACTAAAGAAATTACTTGATTCACGTAGAGTTTCAAAGCTTCTCATTGAAAAGACCTTTGATTTTCTTGCGGCAGATCCATTTGATAAAAAACTTA
>JAJTHA010000105.1 GCA_021299565.1 Candidatus Caenarcanales bacterium | reverse complement strand
GAGGGGCTCATCGCAAGTCCACCTCTTTCTTGCCAAATATTTAAATGTTTGCTTTTAGAATATTTTTCAGATGCTTTAAATTTGGAAAGATAAGGATGATAACTGCCAAGTGTATATATTTCAGCAAAACCGTTTCTGAGAAGTTCATTATTAATAAGTGTCTTTTTTTTGTTTTCTTTTTTGAAGACAAAAGCAAGTAAACGACCATATTTATCAATACTTGGATTTGCAAGCTCTAATTCAAACTCTTGCTCTCGCTTAAGTTGACTCGCAAAAAACTCTTTTGCTTTTTGTCCCCAAGGCGCCTGACTGTATTCTGGTGCGTCTATGCCAACTAATCTGATTTCGACTTTGGCACAACTTAACTTATTGTTATGAACAGCTTTTTGCAGTTTTTCACAATTAATTGGCTTTGCAAAAAACGAATCCCCGTCCAAGTTGTACAAAAAAAGCATTGAGTGATTGACGTTAAACCACAGTAATGAGAACAAGAATAGAGATTTTTTCATAGTACAATTATAAACAGTGGAGCTCAAAAGAACCTACAAATATCTTGATATCATAACTACTGCTTTTGTGGTTATTTTACTGGTGAGCAATCTAATTGGCAGCCTTAAAGTTACCAGGTTATGTATCGCTCCAGATCTTTGTTTCAGCTTCACTACTGGTTTATTTCTTTTTCCTGCTTCTTACTTGATTGGAGATATTCTGACGGAAGTTTATGGTTACAGCAAAAGTAGAAAGGTCATTTGGTCTGGTTTTGCCGCTCTCATACTCAGCAACTTATTGATTCAGTTTTTCAAAATTTTGCCTCCAGATCCCAATTGGGGATTACAAGAGGCTTATAGCCAAATTTTCAATCAAAGCCTTAGAGTAAGCGCTGCAAGTATGCTTGCGTTTTTTTGTGGTGAGTTCACTAATAGTTTCGTGATTGCCAAACTCAAAGTCATCACCAAAGGTAAATTTCAGTTTCTTAGAATTATCGGCTCCACCATAGCTGGTGAACTGGTTGATAGTGTAATTATTTATCCACTGGCTTTTCTGGGAGCACCTGGTTTCACTCCAGCACTTGTTCTCAAAATCATGATTACCAACTATTGCCTGAAAGTCTTATGGGAGATATTAGTTTATCCATTAACCAAAATACTACTTAAGTTCTTGAAAAAAGTAGAGTCAGAAGATTACTATGATTATGAAACGGATTTTAATCCTTTTCATGCATAACAAAGAATGAGATCCTTCGCTACGCTCAGGATGACAGAAAAAATGACAAGTAAATTAATCAAAAACGCCAATATAGTGAATGAAGGGAAACAATTCATAGCAGATGTTCTAATTGAAGATCAATTTATCACTGCAATCGATGCTAACTGTAGCTTAAACAAAGCAGATCAAATTATTGACGCTCAAGGTAAATATTTAATACCAGGCATGATAGATGATCAAGTGCATTTCAGAGATCCAGGTCTCACTCACAAAGGCGATCTGGAAAGTGAGTCTAAAGCCGCTGTTGCTGGTGGCATAACTAGTTTCATGGAAATGCCAAACACCAATCCAAGAACTCTCACACAAGAATTATTAGAAGAAAAATTTCAAATCGCCGCACAAAAATCATGGGCAAATTATTCTTTTTATATGGGGACAAGCAACGATAATCTAAATGAAGTTCTCAAAACAGATCCAAATAAAGCTTGCGGGATAAAAATATTTTTGGGAGCATCTACAGGCAACATGTTAGTTGACAATCAAGAGACCATAGCCAAAGTCCTTGAATACTCCTCTCAAAACCGCTTGATAGTTACTGTTCACAGTGAAGATGAAAACATCATCAAATCAAATATCCAAAAATATATCGAAAAATACGGTCCTAATCTAGACCTAAAATATCATTCAGAGATTAGATCAGTTGAAGCATGCTACAAATCAACAGAAAAAATTATCAAATTAGCCAAAGAAACAAAAGGTAATTTGCATGTCTTGCATTTAAGCACAGCCAAAGAGATGGAATTGTTTGAGGCTGGTCCAATAGCAAACAAAAAAATCACAGCTGAAGTTTGTGTGCATCATTTATTTTTCTCAGAAGAAGATTATAAAAGCAAAGGCAATAAAATCAAATGGAATCCTGCAATCAAATCAAAAGCTGATAGGGACGGGCTTAGAAAGGCTCTTATCGAAGATAAACTCGATATCATTGCTACTGATCATGCCCCTCATACTCTTGAAGAAAAGTCTAACTTGCAATATCTAATGTGCCCATCAGGAGGACCACTTGTAGAACATGCTCTGGTTGCCTGTTTAGAGATGTATCATCAGGGATTGTTTACCCTAGAAAAACTAGTTGAAAAATTAGCACATGCACCAAGTACTAGATTTAGAATCAATAAACGTGGTTTTATTCGCGAGGGTTATTATGCCGATTTGGTTTTAGTTGATCTGAATTCACCTTGGCAAGTCAATCAAACACTTTACAAATGCGGCTGGTCACCTTTTGATGGTGATACTTTCAAGTCAAAAATCTTAAAGACTTTTGTCAATGGAGATTTGGTTTTTGATGAGGGCAGTTTTAAAAAGGGCAATGCGATGAAGCTGTCATTTGACGAATGCTATAATTCTAAATAATGAAACGTAGCACTAGCAATTGGCTGAAAGTTGCTTTCAAAGATCTTAAAATTGCAAAAATTTGCATCAAGGAAGATGAACCATTGAATGCTATTTTTCACATGCATGCATGTGTAGAAAAAACTCTAAAGGGTTTAGCTGAAGAAAAAGGACTAGTACCACCTAAGATACACAGCTTAAAAAAGCTTGCTGTTGAGGTATGTGAATTGCGATTAGAGAAACATCAAAATGATTTATTGAATTTACTAGATAAAGCTTTCATAGGATCTAGATATCCAGATGAGGTCGAAAGATTTGAAGAAGAGTATGATATTGAAAGATGTTTAGTTTTAGCTAATGAAGTGGAGGCAGCAATAAAATGGTTAAAAAATTTAATAGAAGCGAACTAGAGTTAATTATTAATCATTACCTGAATTCTCTTAAGGATCAGATGACTATCAATAAAGCAATTTTATTTGGTTCTTATGCAAAAGGGACAGCAACTGAGTTAAGTGATATCGATTTATTCATAATCTCAGAAGACCTTCCGAAGAATAAGCTAAAAGGTTCTAACGGTTATTTTCTCGATCAACTCGTAGGAGATGTTAATCCGTCACTTGAAGTAATTGCAATACATCCAGATGATTTATCTTCTGATGAAGTTTCAAGAGGCCTTTATGAGGAGATTTTTAAAACCGGTATTCAATTAGTTTAGTCTAGACCTGCTCCCAATCATAATCGTGAGTTTCACGTTTTTTAGAAGTCAAAGTACAAGAATCAATACCCATCATATCCATATTAGACGCACCTGGCGGTACAATAGGCCAAACATTCATCTCATAAGCCATCGGGAAATCAATCACCGCGCTCAGTTCATCTTCTAAAGCGCTTTTCAGTATTTCCTCAACATCCGCTCTGGTATGTGGCTTATAACCATTAAGTCCATAAGCTTCTGCCAATTTAGCAAAATCAGGTGATCCATGCTTAAGATCCACGTGCGAATATTTTTTATCATAAAAAAGATCTTGCCACTGCCTAACCATACCCAAATTATTATTATTAAAAATACAATTAATCACTTTGAGTTCATAAGCTTTTAGTGTGCCAAGCTCTTGTATGCACATCTGAAAACTACCATCACCAGTGATATTCACCACAATCTCATCGCTTCTATCATTATCAGTACCTTTAGAATCAGCTAAGGCTGCAGCTGCTCCCATTGCAGCAGGCAAACCAAAGCCCATGGTACCCGCTCCTCCACTAGTAAGCCATTGATTAGGATGATCAATGTGTGCGTGTTGTGCTGCCCACATTTGATGCTGTCCTACATCAGTTGCATAAATAACTTTATCTCCAGCGAGCTTATGTATAGTTTTCAATATATGCTGAGGACTTATAAGCTCCTCTGAGATTGGGTCTTGATCAAGTGGATATTCAGCTTTCCATTCTTCTATTTTTTTAAGCCATTCTTCTGAATTACATTTTTGCTGATTAATTTCTTCAAGCAAATCCTCTAAAACAATTCTTGCATCACCCACAATTGGGATATCAACCATGTCTCTCATCTTACGGTTTTTGCTGACTTCAGCTGGATCAATATCAATATGAATCACATCAGCATCAGGAGCAAAAGTCTCAATTTTGCCAGTTACTCTATCATCAAAACGAGCACCAATAGTAATCAAAAGATCACAATTATAAATAGCAAAATTCGCATAAGCCGTTCCGTGCATACCTAGCATACCCAAGAAAAGCGGGTGTCTATGCGGGATTGCGCCCTTGCCCTGAAGTGTAGTTGTAACGGGGATCATGCAAGTTTCGACTAATTCTAATAATTTTTTGGAAGCTACCGAATAAATAATTCCTCCACCAGCATAAATCACGGGTCTTCTTGCAGAAAGAATTTTTTTTGCGGCAAGTTGAATTTGTTTGGGATTGCCTTTGCCACGTGGTTTGTAGCCTCTTATATCTGGGACATAAGTTTCGTCTACTTTATTTTCGTCAGTTATTGTGTACTTGGAATTAAGCACATCTTTTGGCATATCGATAAGAACTGGACCTGGTCTGCCTGTATTAGAGATATAGAAAGCGTTTGCAACACTCTTCGCCAAATTCTCTGGTTTTTTCACGAGATAACTATGTTTGACAATCGGATAAGTAATGCCGGTGATGTCGGCTTCTTGAAAGAAATCCGAACCAATTCCCCAAGTAGGAACCTGCCCGGTTAGACAGACAATTGGTACTGAATCCATATAAGCATCAGCAATGCCTGTAACAAGATTAGTTGCACCAGGACCACTTGTTGCTAGCACCACTCCTGGTCTATTAGCTACTCGCGCGTATCCTTCAGCAGCATGGCAACCACCCTGCTCATGACGCACCAAAATATGCATCAATTCTTCTTCGCCATAAAGCTCATCATAGAGACCAAGCAAAACTCCACCAGGATAACCAAAAAATCTTTTGACTCCTTGGCGTTTCAGTTCTTTGAGTAGAGCCTTTGCGCCTGTTGTTTCTGACATATTAGTATAAGTATATCGTTATTTCAATAAATATGATCAGGATCTCAGATTATGTTCTTATATTTAAAGTCCCGAAAATGCAAAATCCAATCCCTGTATAAGTATTTTTGTCACACCTTTGGGGTCAGGCACCAAAAGTGTGACAGATTTACGAGTGAGAGTTAATATCTAAATCCGCAAACAAAGCGGAGCTAAGATACCTCTCTCCGTTAGAAGCAATTATTGTCACAATTAATTTCCCGGCATTTTCTGGTCTTGCGGCGACTTCAAGAGTCGCTGCTATAGCCGCTCCGGACGAAATACCACAAAGTATACCTTCTTGAGTCGCAGATAGTCTTGCTGTTTTAAGTGCTGTATCACTTGAGATTTTTATAACTTCATCAACTACAGACCTATCAAAATTATCGGGCACAAACCCCGCTCCAATTCCTTGTATCTTATGTGGTCCTGGTGCGTTTCCAGAAATAACCGCTGATTCTTCTGGTTCAATTGCAATTATTTCAATAGAAGATTTTCTGGATTTGAGCACCTGCCCAATTCCACTTATGGTTCCACCCGTCCCGACTCCAGCGATTACTATATCTACTTTGCCATCGGTGTCATTCCAAATTTCTTCAGCTGTAGTTTCACGATGAATTTTTGGATTAGCGGGATTAGAAAACTGCTGAGGTATAAAAGCGTTAGGAGTGATCTCCAATAATTCTTTTGCTTTTTCAATAGCACCTTTCATACCTAATGTTCCAGGAGTGAGAAACAACTCTGCTCCATAAGCTTTTAATAATTTGCGTCTCTCGATACTCATAGTATCCGGCATGGTCAAGATTAATTTGTAGCCTTTTACTGCAGCGACAAAAGCAAGAGCGATACCTGTGTTACCACTAGTTGGCTCAATTAGAGTAGTGATGCCTGGTTTAATCAATCCAGTTCTCTCTGCTTCTTGTATCATACTCAAGCCAATACGATCTTTTACTGAGCCACCAGGGTTGAAAAACTCTAGCTTAAGAGCAATATCAGCAACACAGTTTTTATTGATACGACTCAAACGAACTAAAGGCGTGTTTCCTATTAGTTCAACGATACTATTTGCAATGCGCATAAATATATTTTAGCCTCTTTTCAATAGAGATTTAGATTGGTATCTATGTGAGTGGACGTAAGACAACAATTGATTTCTGGTATCTATTGCAACACCAACCAAAATCAACAAACTTGTAGAACCCAATCCACCAAGTGTTTTTACTTGACAAAGTTGCTCAGCATGTATCGGCAATACAGCAACAAGTCCAATTGCAACTGCACCAATCAAAACAATTCTTGATAAAACTTTTTCCAAGTACTCAGTTGTCGCCTTGCCAGGTTTAATTCCCTCAATAGCTGATCCACCTTTTTTGAGGTTCTCTGCCATGTCTCTTGGGTTAGTTACTATGGTTGCATAGAAAAACGCAAAAGCAACTATCAAAACAAAATACGCGATACTATGTTCAACTCTTTGATAAGAAAACAAATATTCTAGTCTCATACTTAGCCAAACACCAAAATTACCAATTGCAGTCCCAGACAAGCTTACAACTCCAGGGATTTTAGCAAACCATTCTCTTAATAACATTGAGACAGAAGTATTTTGTACTCCAGCAAAAGTCAAAAGCTGAATTGGCATAAATAAAACGGCAGAAGAAAAAATTATCGGAAGAACTCCAGCTGGATTAATTTTGAGCGGCAAGAAATGTCCTTTTTGAGTTGCTCTGCCTTGCTTAGCACCAAGAATCAATAAATTTCTTGAACCTTCTTGAATACAAATAATCATAACTGTTAAAGCTAAAAACACCAAAGCGAGTGAAATAACTCCCCACTGCGGTGTTGATCCTATTCTGACTGCAGTTGCTGTATCTTTAAACATTACTGGCATTTTAGATGCGATACCAATGAAAATCAACAAACTAGCTCCGTTACCAATGCCTTTCTCTGTGATAGTTTCACCAAGCCACATGATAAACAAAGAAGAAACAGCTAGTACCAAAACTGTTGTCAAATAAAATCCTGATCCTGTACTGGTTGCGATTTTGGCAACATCCAAAAATCTAGCGAGCGCAAAACTTTGAATCACAGCAAGAATTAAAGTTGAATAACGAGTGATTTTTTGAAATTGTTTTCTACCTTCGTCGCCATTGTTTCTCTGCATGTCTTTTAGTGCAGGTACAACTTCTGTAAGCAACTGAAGAATAATACTTGAGGTGATATAAGGTCCAATTCCTAAAGCGAATATAGAGAGAGCACTTAGGGCGCCACCAGCGAACATGTCTACCAAACCTAATAGACCTGATGATAGAGTGGGATTTGATTTGAGTGCGTTATGATCTACTCCATATAAAGGGATGTGCACTCCTAATCTATAAATAGCAAGCATCAATAAAGTAAATCCAAGTTTTTCTGGAAGACCACTTGCTCCAAAAATATCTTGGAAACTTAAACTATGACTGTTTGATTTTTCTTTCATTGTTTGTAACTTATATATTATATCTTGAAAACTATTATAGCGAAGCCTTTAGGGAAAGGATTTTACAATCATCGCGAGCCCCAAAGGGGCGCGGCGATCTTATTCGGTTTTACCGAAAGAGATTGCTTCGCTACGCTCGCAATGACTTTAAAATTTTAAATTCTAGATTAACTCTACTTTGCCGCCAGCTTTTTCAATAGCTTCTTTAGCAGTCTCAGAGAACGCTTGAGCCTTAACAGTAATAGCTTTGTTTAATTCACCATCACCAAGAACTTTCAATCCCCAATCTTCTACAGACTTGATGACGCCTGTCTCGATCAAAACATCCATATCAACTAATTTTACGTTTTCATCAGCAAGTGCCTGTAAAACATCCAAATTTATGACGTTATAAATTTTACGATTAACTCTAGTGTTAACTTGTCTTTTCGGCAATCTTCTATAAAGAGGAGTTTGTCCACCTTCACTGAATGGGCGTCTAGAATACCCAGATCTACATTTCTGACCACGGTGTCCACGTCCAGATGTTTTACCAGCACCAGAAGCGATACCTCTACCTCTTCTGAAACGTTTTTTGACTGAACCTGTTGCTGCTTTTACTTCTCTCATGATGCCTCTCTTAAAATCCTATTATTTGTTTTCTGTAACAGTAACCAAGTGACGAACCTTGTTTATCATTCCAAGAATGATAGGACTATCACTGTGATTAACCACATTATTAGTTCTCTTCAAACCCAATGCATGAAGCACTTTTAGCTGTCTTGTATCAGCAGCACAAACACCTCTAGTAAGTTTGATACTTAGTTTTTTGCTTGCTTCATTTTTGTCGTTTTTTGTTACCATGGTTTACCTCTTATGCAAATAGCATTTTCTTAACTGAAATTCCTCTTAATTCTGCTACTGACTTAAAGCTTCTAACTTTTTTGAGTGCATCTACAGTTGCTCTTGCAACATTAAGTGGAGATTTTGAACCTTGCGATTTTGCAAGAATATCACCAACTCCAGTAAGCTCAAGAACGATACGCGCAGTACCACCTGCAATAATCCCAGTACCATCACCAGCTGGTCTCAATAAAACTTTAGCTCCACCAGAGATACCAATCACAGAGTGAGATACAGTGTTAGTACCACTTACAGTCTCGATTTCTACAACTTTTTTACGAGCATCACTGATAGCTTTCTTGATAGCTACTAAAACTTCAGCAGCTTTACCAACTCCAACTCCAACTTTGCCTTTTTCGTTACCAATAATTACAGTTGTTCTGAAAGATAGTTTCTTACCACCTTTAACAACTTTAGTAACTCTTCTTACTTGTACTACTTTTTCAGTATATTCACTAACTTCGGCTTGCTCAGTGCGAGATCTTCTTTTCTTGCCACCTTTTTTATGATGAGCTCCGCCGCCGCCGCCTCTTCTTTGGTCTCTTGGTCCTCTTACAGTTTTTACTGGACCTTCACCAACTACCGCTTCAACTTCAGCTGCTTCGGCT
>JAJTHA010000050.1 GCA_021299565.1 Candidatus Caenarcanales bacterium | reverse complement strand
GGAAAATTTCGATCAAAGATGGCTTTTGTATCTATTGATTCTCCTAGAATATTAGGTTTTTGATCATTGAGGCGATATAGAACTTGTCCGATTTCTTGCCGTGTTTTAAGATTAGAAGTTGCAGATAATGCCATTGAGCACTTATCTTAGCACAAGATAAGTGTAATTACCCACTAACCACAGGCACATCCATCTCAGTACCAATAGTTTCCATGACCTGAATATTAAAGTCAGGAGATAACTCTGCATAACTCAAAATATGCACATGTGGATCAAATTGTTCTATAAGTCTGAATAAAGGT
Source organism: Candidatus Caenarcanales bacterium (assembly GCA_021299565.1). Classification (GTDB taxonomy): domain Bacteria; phylum Cyanobacteriota; class Vampirovibrionia; order LMEP-6097; family LMEP-6097; genus JAJTHA01. Next base: position 7,072 of record JAJTHA010000050.1, on the reverse strand, counting down.
AAACGTAGTGAAGGTCCGCAAATCAATACAGGACGGCGTTCTACTTGCTCAAGAATTCTTCTAGAAGCATTTGAGATCATGGTAACCAAGTTTTGAATCTGACGAGGTTCGAGTATAAGCACCATGCTATTGTCGATTTTCTGCAAAGACTGTTCCAGACGAGTTTCCCAGCTAGGATGAAAAGCCATCGCAGGTAGTTGTCTATCTGGAGTCGAAAACTCAAGACAAATTTGACGACCAAGAGCAACGCGTAATTTTTCTGAAAGCTGGTCAGGATCTTTGATTCCAACCGTAAGATCTTCAAGTTTCTCTAGAATATAATGAATATCTCTAATCGAAACTCTTTCTTTTAATAGATTGACGAACACTCTTCTCAAGTCACCAAGCGAGATTGCGCCTGGTACAAGATTGTCAACCAATTGAGTGTCAAACTGTTTGACTTGATCCAATACTCTTCTAACATCAGATTTTTCAAGAAGATCATCGATATTTTTACGAACGACTTCTGCTAAGTGAGCAGTGATTACACGCACCGCTGGTGCAGCTGGTCTATCCCAATCTATTTGCTCTAAATATTCTGGGTCAACCCAATAAGCAGCTTCCTGTAGAGCCGGCTCCCAGCCTGGAAGTGAGCCTGGTGGTGGTTCTGAATAAATATTGTCCCAATCTTCTCTAAGAATTAGCATTCTATCTGCGTAGACTTCAGCAGAAGCGACTGTGGTATCGCGAATTACTATTCTATATTCGTTTGGATTAAGAGATGGAGCGTCCATGATTCTGACTGACGGTAATATATAACCTAAATTGAGTGTTAATTGGTGACGCAATGAAGCTATCTCTGGCACCAAAGTACCATTACGAGAAGGATCTGCGATATCTAGTAATCCAGAACCAACCCAAACTGCAAGCTTATCTACTTCAAGAAGTGAGTACATCATCTCTGGAGTTGCACGAGGTGCGCCAGATTGATCAGTTTTGGTGTCGAGATCAACATCAGTATCCATGCCAGCTGCAGCAGCTTTTTTCTTTTGCTGATTCAATACATAAACAACAGCGCCGAGACCAATTGCAAGAATTCCAAGAATTCCTTTTGGCATTCCTGGCAGTAAGGCAAAAATAAACATTAATGCAGCACCTACGGCAAAAGCGTTTGGTCGAGCTAAGAATTGAGATGCAATATCTTGTCCGAATGAATCAGCGGTTGATCCAGCACGAGTCACTATGATACCGGTTGCAATTGCAAGAATTAAAGCAGGAATAATTGCGGCAATAGCATCACCGATTGTAAGAATCACATATTTCTGAGCAGCAAGTTCAAACGGTAAACCTTTTTGGGTCATACCAATAGTTAAACCAGCGACAATATTGACGATGGTGATAATGATACCCGCGATCGAATCGCCTTTTACGAATTTAGAAGCACCATCCATAGAACCAAAAAATGATGATTCTCTTTCGACTTCAGAACGTTTTTCTTTTGCTTGTTCGGAGGAAATCAAGCCTGCGTTAAAATCGGCATCGATGGACATTTGTTTACCAGGCATTGCATCCAAAGCGAATCTGGCAGAGACTTCTGCAACACGTTCAGCACCTTTGGTAATAACCATGAATTGAACAACAGTAATGATAACGAAGATAATGATACCTACGACAATATTTCCACCAGCAACGAAATTGCCCATGGCTTCAATCAAGTGTCCGCCGTGCGCATAGAGCAAAATCGATCTGGTTGTCGAAATATTTAGTGCAAGTCTAAACATAGTTGCTAAGAGCAAGAAAGTTGGTAAGGCTGCAAAATCCAGCGGTTTAGAAATATACAAAGAGATACCAATAGCAAGAACTGCCAGGGTAATATTTACAGAGATTAAAAGATCCAAAAGAAAAGGCGGCAAAGGGATAATAATGATCAAGATGATCCCGAAGATCAGCGCGCCGACCAAAATTTCGCTTACTTTTATTCCTGGCATATTATTCTCAAGGCTTTGCCAATTTAAGTGTCCCTTAACTTTTATAATACAGAAAAGTTAAGCTTCGCTTAAATATTAATCCACTTTAGCTTTTGTCTTAAACGTCTTTGGTTCTTTGTCATCCTGAGGGAGCGCAGCGACCGTCAGGATCCATGTACCTTAATGCATTGTGGATCCTGACGTCGCCCTTTCAGGGCTCCTCAGGATGACGGACAGGATAAACCCTACTACTATATAATATTTCTTATGCAAGTTAACAGCGTAAAACACGGAAATATTTGGCTCACAGTCTCTGGGGCTCTAGTAGTTATTAGTGTAATTATTATGATTTTCTCTACTATCAAAACCTCTAGCCCTTTTAAACTAGGCTTGGATTTTACTGGTGGTACTAAGCTTGAATATAGATTTGCAGCGGATAGCAAACTTGATAGAGATCAGATTCAAAAAATTCTTGTCGATTCTAAACTCGCTGGCAGTCAAATCACTATCGAAAAATCGAACGAGCCATTATTGATTTTGCGCACGAGAGCAATTTCAGACGATACGGCTCTAGATACTTTAAATACTAGTTTAACTTCAGCTTACGGAGATTTCAAAGTAGAGGCAATTGATACGGTCAGCCCTATTATAGGCCCTGAGCTGCTTTCATCAGGTCTAATTGCACTTGGCTGCACAATTTTAGGAATAGTTCTTTATATCAGTTTTCGTTTTAAACGTGACTATGCTTTTTGCGGTATTGCAGCATTGGTTCATGACGTAATTATTGTTATGGGCTTGTTTTCGTTTTTAGGTTTGTATTATGGAATAGAGGTTGATAGCTTGTTTATCACTGCTTTGTTGTCGACTTTTGGTTTTTCTATTCACGATACTATTGTTGTATTTGATAGAATTCGTGAAAACCAGAAACTAGTTACTTCAAAATTTGACTTCAAAGAAGTCGCTAATCATAGTGTTAATCAGGTTTTTGCTAGATCGGTGAACACTTCATTAACTACTTTAAGCACTCTTGCGATATTGTTTTTCTGGGGTGGTAAAACCACGCAAAGCTTTGTTGGTGCGCTTTTTGTAGGTCTTTTGGTTGGAACTTATAGCTCACTTTTTGTGGCTAGTCCTCTATTAGTGCTTTTGAATCGTAAGAAATAGAAAATTCGTATATTAAAAATAAGGCATGGGAGTAAAGTTTAAAGTCATCGCGAGCCTCACGCAGTGAGGCGTGGCGATCCAGTTCACCTGGTGCATCGTGGACTCCCACGACCTGCTACGCAGGTCTCGGAGTGACTTTATGGTTATAAATTTGGCTAAGAGCCGTATAGATACGAAAATACAAAACTCCTAATAAAAAAACCCCCGCCAAGGCGAGGGTTTGTAAAGATATATTAACTCCCAAATCAAACAGGCCAAACCTCAGTTTGTGCCAAAAATCAAATTGACAGATAATCTAGTTTCTTTGAGCGCCAATAAGCTGACGGTTTTCAGTAAGATCTTGACCAAAATCTTCATCTCCACCAGTTCTATATTGTCTTGCCCATCTTTCAAGGACTTCAGCTTGGCTGAGGCTATCCTTGTCAGCTAAATTTTTGATGATCGTAAGAGCTTCTGGGCTCAAACGAAAAGACACCATTTTTTTAGCCTCGCCGTAAAGCGGCTTTGGACCAGTTTTCTTTCTTGTTTTTGTTTCTATCATTCTCGGATCACTCCTATTTCTTGTAATTACGCTTTGGCCCTAAAATCATTTCGTTAATTTGCTAATTTATTTTTTTGCAGATTTAACGATGCTGATCTCACAACCAACTGAATTGCCCCAACAATTCGTATAGTGTAATTATAACATCCTTGCACCTTTTTTGCCAATGAATTTGCTTATACAAATAACAAAAATGTACTAAAGCAGAATTCTATATTAAGACTTTACAAAAGTAAAGTGTTATTACCTGGAATTAAGCATTATTTTACAAATTGTGAGGAAAATCTTAATTATTACGAAATGCTTAAGCCACTAACCTGTCAAGCAGTTCTTCGATTTGAATCTCAAGATCATCAATGGGTCCATTGTTCTCGATAATAAAATCAGCCATTCCTGCTTTTTTTTCTTGGCTCATTTGAGATTTGATGCGATTGTCAATTTCTTCATCACTTAAGTCTGGGTTGCGTTCCTTGAGTCGCTTGCGCTGAAGTTCTTCTTTGGTTTTAATCACCACAATAAAATCGTAACGAGATTGTAGATTAGCTTCAAACAATAATGGCACCAAATTTACAATGATTGGGCTTTGTTGATTTTCGCGAATCCAATTCCTAAACTCTCTGTCCACAGCTGGATGAATTATGCTTTCTAGAATTTTTCTTTTTTCTTTGGCGTTAACACTTTCTCCGAAAATCTCTTGAGAAATTTTTTTTCGATCGAGAGTAGCAAAATGTTCTAGAATCTTTGCCTGTACTTGTTTGTTAGATGCGTAGAGTTGATGGACAACAGCGTCACTGTCTAGTATCGGGATGTTCATCTCGCCAAGTATCTTACCCGCACTTGATTTGCCGCAGGCGATATTTCCAGTAAGACCAATAACCAATGTCATTTATTTATTGATTATATGAGATAATCCAATTAAATGCAGCAGCGAAAAGCAAGTGGCTATAGCATGTTAGAAATAATGGTCGCCATCAGTTTGTTGACAGTGGTTTTGTCCATGCTTTATATGTACAACACTAAAGGCTGGCAGCTTTTTGGAAAAAATCTGAGCTACTCCAAATTACAAATTGATGCTAGAGCATCTTTAGATCAAATCGCTACCAATCTCAAAAAAGGTAGTGCGGCTTTAGTTTACACAAGTAATCTTTACAATCGCAATGTACCTTTTCCTGATGATGCTATCTATAACAAGCCATATATTTATTTTGCAATACCACGCGATCAAGAATACAAAGCTCAAGAGATCAAAGATAGGAGTTCTAAAATCCAAATAACTAATTTCGATTACTATTTGTACTATATCGCCAAAACCAATAATAGAGAGGGTTCTACGGCTTATGATAGAGCAAAGCTAAAGCTTTTAATTCTCAAAGATCAAGATGGACTTTATACAACCGAACACGCTAGAGACTGGCCTTTTGTGCCGCCTAAGCTGCTTGGTAGCCCAAAAATAGAATCTTCTACACTTAATCCGATTATTGGTTTGGGGACATCCAAGGTTGCTCTACAGGATTTGACTCCAGAGTTTGATGAATATACTGTAGATTTTACTTTTAGTTATTTTGGAACCGAATACGACAATCTCTATAAACTTCGTGTCAATATGATAGATCCAGAGACTAAATCAAAAGTTAGCTATGAAACCGCTGTGAGTCCTCGTAATTAAATGAATAGTTCTAGTATCAAATTTTTTCTTTTGTCTATTTTTCTTTTCTTGGCTGTATCTTGTTCAAAGCCTGTCAGTGATAGCAAAATACTGAAACTAAATCTCAGCACAGAGCCTCCAACTTTAGATTGGAATCTTGCTAGCGATTTTGCATCTTTTGACGTCATTAGTAATTTGATGGTCGGTCTAACACGCTTTGCGCAAAATGATAAAGGCGAAATTATAGTTGTTCCAGGCTGCGCTAGTTCTTGGCAGATTAATGCAAATGCTACTGAATATTTATTCAAACTGAATCCTCAAGCAAAATGGAGCGATGGTACTAGAGTTTTGTCTCAGCAGTTCATTGATAGTTTTCAGCGTATACTTGATCCCAATACCGCAGCTCCATACGCTGAATTGCTTTCTATTATTGATATGGAGAAGACCAAAGCTATAGATGATATGACTTTGAAGATAGTGCTCAAAAGACCAGCTGCTTATTTTATTTATTTGACTGCATATGGAATTACTCTTCCAATTAGAAAAGAACTGATAGATAAATATGGTGAAGTCTGGACCGATCCAGAAAATCTAATTGTTACTGGACCATTTCTTTTGAAAAAATGGCATCATGAATACAAAATCTCTTTGAGTCGTAATCCTCAATTTGACTGGCTTTTAGGGCTTGATCAAAAATATATTCAAGGGATAGATTTTTTCATGATAGCAGAGCAAGCAAATGCTTTTAGTTTATTCAAAAACGGAAAACTAGATTGGATAGACAATAGATCAATGCCAGTAAGTGTTATACGAACACTAAATCCCAATGCCCCTCACGCAGGTAGAGTTGATCTTTTGAGAAATACTTATGTTGGTTTTGATCTTAATCGTAAGCCTTTTGATAATCTCAAATTAAGGCAGGCATTGAGTTTAGCTATTGATAGGCATGCTCTGAGTGTGATTCTTTCAAAGGGTGACAAGGCAAACAGCACTTGGATACCTCCTGCTCTAGGACAGTATTTGGATTATGAATATTTATTGGATAGTTTTCAAAAACAATATGGTTTTAGACCGACTAAAGAAGAGTATCTCAATGGATATTTTCCTGATCTTGCTAAAAAGCTTATGGCAGAAGCAGGCTATCCTGATGGTCAAAATTTTCCAGTGCTAGAATTGATGATTCCAAATCGTGATAGCACCAAACTCATAGCTGAAGCTATGCAGAGTATGTGGGCTCAAAATCTCAATATCAAAATTAAAATCAATGTTTTGGAGTGGAAGGTTTATTTATCTAGCCTCAAGGACAATCCTCCAAATATTTTCAGGATGAGCTGGGGGGCTGATTATCCAGATCCTGATAGTTTCACTCAGCTGTTTTATAAAAACAATCAAATCAATTATGGTAAGTATGACAATCCTGTTTATGAGCAGCTAAGTATCGAAGCATCCTCGACTCTTGATTTGGCAATGAGACGTAGATTGTATTCTCAAGCGGAGGCATTATTGACTATTCATGACTGCGCAATTGCCCCGATTTTAATAGACTCACAAAACTACCTGTCCCAGCCAAATATTCAAGGAATCACCGTAAATCCTATGGATATTGTGTTTTTGGATAGGGTTGAGAAGAACTGAAATATGTGCTACAATTTTATTTTATTATAATGAATTTAACAAACATCACGGAAAAGATCAAAAACAGCCTAAGCGATAGCGCGGACAAGTTTCTTTCAGCTAAGTTTAAAGACGAGCTTGGTCTCAATAGGCCAACAGTTG
>JAJTHA010000003.1 GCA_021299565.1 Candidatus Caenarcanales bacterium | reverse complement strand
TCGCGAGGGCACAGCTCCTTCCGCAACTGCCAACTTCGGCAAAGTATTTGTCAATTCTGCAAACTCTAGATTATATTTCCAAGATGATGCTGGGGTGAATTATAACCTGACCAATGGTGCTACAGCAGTAGTTCCTGGTGGTTCTGATACTCAGTTCCAATTTAATGATGGTGGTAGTTTTGGCGGTAATGGTGCGTTATCATTCACCAAAGCATCTAGAACACTTGCTGTCGCAGCTAATGCTCCATTGGATATCAATTCAACGACAGTATCTATCGCAGACAATAATATTGATTTTGATTCTGGTTCTGGTGTGACTTTCACACCAACTGCTGGACAAAGTCTCAATGTTGATGTTTCTGGTGCTGGGGATTTTGCGGTGAACGGAACTACTCTCTATGTTGATTCTAGTGCAAGAAACGTTGGTATCGGCACGACAAGTCCAACAAGCGCTCTTGATGTTAATGGCAGAATCAGAATCAGAGGCGGCAACCCTCAAACCAATTACGTGCTCACTGCAAATGCTAGCAACGGTTCTTCACAATGGAGAGATATCACTTATATCCTCAATAACGGCGGAGCGTTTTTAAACGCCCTCAATGATGCTATTTCAGACAGAACATCTAATTTATTTTTGGGTAACGGTGCTGGTCTAGATGCAACTGGTGTTAACAATACAGGAGTAGGAATTCATGCGCTCAATACGATGCGTATCGGCAACGGCAATACAGCATTTGGTTTTAGCGCACTCAAGCAACTAACTAATGGAAGCAACAATGTAGCCATCGGTGATAGAGCTGGCATCGGCATGACAGCCGGCAATGGCAATATATTTATCGGCAATGTCAATGGCTCATCAGCAACAGCTTCCAATGAACTAAATATCGCTGATAGTATTTTTGGCAATTTATCAACTGGAAATATTGGAATCGGAACACAAAGCCCTGCGAACTTCAAACTTGAACTAGCTGGCAATCTTGGACCTAGCACAGACGATACAAGAAATATCGGATCAGCAACAAGAAGATTTTCAAATGCTTATCTCAAAAATGTATTTTCAACACAGGTCAATGGCTCTACAGCAAACTTAACAACAGTTAACTCCACTGATATAAATAGTACGACAGTAAACGGAGGGACTTTTGATGGTGATTTCACGAACGGTTCTTTGTTGTTCTCAAACGCTGCTGGTGTAATCTCGCAAAACAATTCACAATTGTTCTGGGATAGAACGAATAATAGATTAGGCGTGGGTACCAATACTCCTGTTCGTGCAAAAGCTCGTATCAATATTGGATCAGCTGCTGAACAAGGCCTTGTACTACAAGCTGCTGCTGGGCAAACTGGAAATTTAACAGAATGGAGAAATAACGCAGGGACAGCTTTGTCAGTGGTAACAAGTGCTGGTAACGTTGGAATCAATCAAACAACAGCCAGTTACCCACTCAGCGTAACAGGCAACACCGATTTTTCTGCTCTTGGGCCACTATACGCTAGATCCTCAGGCGGGACTAACGTAGGTACCGGACTCACTCTTGATGCATCTGATAACGTTGGTGGTAAGAGATGGTCATTTATATCAACTGGAACAGGAGCAGGACCTGGTGCAGGCTCTTTTTCAGTGTATAATAGTACTGATGGTCGCTATGAGTGGCTAACCTTACCAAGCGGACGAACTCAATTTGGCGTTAATTTCTTTACAGACCTTGGTGCCAGAGTGGCAGTACAGCCTGAATCAGCAAGTACTAGAGGTTTAATAGTTAGATCAACAGCTTCTCAAACTGCAAACCTAACTGAATGGCAATCAAACGGTGGCATTATAAGATCGTTAATAGACAACGGTGGTCGCATGGCGATTAACAGACCAACTCGCAGAACGGGTTCTGCGCTTGATGTCAATGGAACAATTTTCACAACTGGATTGTTGGTTAATGGCACTAATCCTACTTTCTCAATTCGCGAAGGCACTGCTCCAACAGCTACTGCCAACTTCGGTAAGATGTTTGTAAATTCTACAAACTCTAGATTATATTTCCAAGATGATGCTGGAGTGAATTACAACCTAACTAATGGTGCAACGGCTATAAACAACGTAACTGCAACATCCAATATCACCGACAATGTTTTAGTGCGTGGTGATGGCGGTGCCAAAGGGATTCAAGGCTCGGGTATCACTATAGATGACACAGACAATATCACTGGTGTAACTAGCATAGCTGCTGGAACGGTGAATGGTGTGACTTTTGATGGTGATTTCACGAATGGTTCTGTGCTGTTCTCAAACGCTGCTGGTGTAATCTCGCAAAACAATTCACAATTGTTCTGGGATAGAACGAATAATAGATTAGGGATTGGGGTAAATGCACCGAATAGCATACTAGATATCACTGGAACTTCTGCAACCGTAGAAAGGATACTCCTCAGAAACACGGGGAGTGGTAGTTCTGGACTGGGCTTATGGTCCGCAGCTTCTGCTGATTCCTTTATAGACTTTTATCCGAGTAGTTCTTCAGCTAGATTTGCAAGTGGTGTTGATGGAAGTAGCGGGGAATATAAACTTTCATATAACAACGCAGGCTCTTCACTACCATTTGGTACAAATGATATTTACAAAGTATCAAATTTAGGGGCAAGCAAATTTAAGAATTTATCTGCAAGTGCTATAACCTTAAGTATTAATGGAAGTCCCTCACAAACTGCAAACCTAACTGAATGGCAATCAAACGGTGCAGTTGTAAGATCTTTAGTAGACAACGGTGGTCGCATGGCGATTAACAGAGCAACTCGCAGAGCGGGTTCTGTGCTTGATGTCAATGGAACTATTTTCAGCACTGGATTATTGGTTAATGGCACTAACCCTACTTTCTCAATTAGAGAAGGTACTGCTCCAACTGCAACTGCCAACTTCGGTAAGATGTTTGTAAATTCTACAAACTCTAGATTATATTTCCAAGATGATGCGGGGGTGAATTATAACCTGACCAATGGTGCTACAACAGTAGTTCCTGGCGGGTCAAATACTCAGTTCCAGTTTAATGATGGTGGTAGTTTTGCGGGTAATGGTGCTTTATCATTCACTAAAGCTTCTAGAACACTTGCTGTCGCTGCTAACGCTCCTCTTGATATCAACTCGACTTCAGTGTCTATCGCTGATAACAATATCTCTTTTGATTCAGGTACTGGTGTGACTTTCACGCCAACTGCTGGACAAAGCCTCAATGTTGATGTTTCTGGTGCTGGTGATTTTGCGGTGAATGGTTCGACTTTATATGTGGATTCTAGTGCAAGAAGAACGGGTTTATTAACTAATGCTCCAACACATAGCTTGACTTTAGGTTCTACTCATACGGGAATTTCCTTGTATACTACTGCAGATCAAACGACAAACTTTGGAAGAGCAGTATTTAACACAACAACTAGTGGAGCACCAATTGCAGTCTATGATATCCAAAATGGTGGAACTGTGGGTACTGGTTATCATAGATTTAGTGTAGATGGAACTACCAAATTAGAAATTGATAACAATCAATCAATTTTTTATCAAAGCATACTCTCAAGCCCTGATAATACCAATGATATTGGCAGATTAAGCGCATCTCCGATGAGATTCAGGGATTTTTATTTAGCAAGAGGACTCCAAGTAG
>JAJTHA010000022.1 GCA_021299565.1 Candidatus Caenarcanales bacterium | reverse complement strand
TTAAGCTCAAGTGCTATTTTAGTTAAATTAGAGTTATTAAATTCTGTGAATGATTTAGGAATAATTTCATTGAACTTTCCATCTAGAAAGCTTTTCATTGCTTCATTTTGAGCTGTTTTGAGCATAGAATCCAATAATCTTGTTAATCCGGTGCTTTCTTTTAATGTGACAACATTTTGATTAATTACTCCATGAATTTTTGCTGAGACTCTATGAAAAGCAAGTTCATCACCTTGTAGAATTGCTCGGAAATCTTCTTCAGTGATATCTGCTTTTATAACCAATAATTTATATTTGTTTGCAAGGGTTTCTTGAAATGTAGAATTTGGCTGTAAACAAAAATCAACTCCCTGTTTCTGTAGCTCTTGCTGACAAGCTTTTTGTTCAGTGTTAGTCTTTCCGCCAATAGTTTCTAAAAGATTTTCAAGTATTGTTGTTAGGTCTTCATTGGTCAAATGATTTTGATCAAATTGTCCTAGGCTATTTGCCAGTTGTTCTAAATTTGGATCTACAACTTCTCCTTGATTTAGATACATCAAATGCAGTTTATGCAACATTAAAACGCTCAATATCTTTTCTTGGTCTTCTGAACTATTTTGATATATCTTGCCAATTAAATCTTGACAACTATTTTCATCAGTTATAGATTTGAAAAATTTTTCAGGACTTAAATCTTTGCCTAGTAATTTATCTAATTTATTATAAAATTCTTGGAGATAAGGCTGCTGATCGGTAATTCTAGGATGGGGATTTTTGCCCAGATCTAATTCTTCTATATCCATATAAATCAAATCTGCTTTATCTTGTAGATTAGTTTCTACTTCATCTATGAGTTTAGGACTTAGTTCCCATAATTGATTAAAACTACTTGCGATATCAGTATAGATTTCTAGAGTTTTTGAGTTCCATATCCCCTTTTGATTAGTGTTGACTTTCAGTAGTTCTTGCCTCGCCGTGAAAACATTAGTGACGGCAGCGAAAATATTTTGGCTAATAGCTTTTTGATTTTTGTTAGTATCAAGATCCCAAATTCTGTCTAAATGATCAAGAGCACTAAGTAGATTTACTTTTGTGTTAGTCAAAATTTCTTGCAAAGCCATATTGTCTGTAATGATCTGAAGTCCATCCAAGCTTTTTCTTGCCTCAGTCAAAGGCCATTTATGTTCGTTTAAAATATGGTGAATTCCACTGAACATGAATCTAGATAATATTATTAATTTGAGCTTGAATCAATAGGGGCTATCCCTCAATCAATAATTGATCTACTCACAAACAAAATATTTTTCTGATCAACTTTTCTGATAGTTTCTTCTTTGTCGATAATAAGAGTAGCATTCGCTTCAATGGCAATTATGCTATTTCTTGGTATGACATCAATCGTCGCGGATCCAATTGCAGGGACATCAAATCTCTGATCTTGATTGGGTTTGGCGACTTTGCATACTGTTATTGGTTTAGTTGTGAAAAACTTTTTGCGTAAATTGACAGCACGTTTTATGCAAGCATTTGTGCCTTCTATCGATTCAACAGCAATCACAGCACCGTTTTCAACAACTACGGTCTGACCGATATCAAGAGCGGCAATTCCTTTTGCCATTTTCAATCCAAAATCTATTTCAATTAATTCTTTTTCCGTTGCTTGTCTTTTGGAAAGCGTAGTCTTGCCCACGAAGCAACTTTGTAAAAACATTGTCTGATCAATAATTTCTAGTTCGTGTTCTTCTTCTAGAAACTTTGCAAGTCTCAGATGAATGGAATCATCATTTAGATCTTTGAGTTTTTTTACTTCAGTCAAAAGTTTCAAATCTAGTTTATGAATGTTTTTGAAGAAATCTAATTTAGGGACTTTGCCAATAAATGTTACGTGTTTGATTTGATTTTTTTTAGCAAAATCCAGCATTTGCATGACTTGAGTTGGAGCAAATAATTGCGTTTGGCAAATATTTTTTAGTGATTCGTAAGCTTGTTTATTGAGTGCAACAGCTATCACTTCTATGTTTTGAGCTTGAGCGTTTCTGACCAGCTCCAGTGGTAATGAGCCGTAACCTGCAGCCAGTCCAATCTTGGTGATTTTGCTGGTTTCTATGGTTTTCAATTGAGCAAAGATTCTCCGCTTATCGCAAGTCCCTTGTTTGGAATATCAAACCAATCAAGTATAGTTGCACCTATATCAGCAAAAGTTTTTCTTGTACCTAAATCACCAGCTGGAATAATTGGAGAATAAAGTAGTATAGGCACATGTTCTCTAGTATGGTCGCTGCCAACTGCACAAGGATCACAACCATGATCCGCAGAAATCATCAGAATATCATTAGGGGTAATTTTGCTAATTACTTCTTGCATGCGCTGATCAATCGCTTCAAGTGCTTTAGCGAAACCCTCAGGATCCCTTCTGTGACCATAATTAGAGTCTGTTTCAACTAGATTAATAAATAAAACTTCTTTATTGCTTTGAGGTTTTGTATCGAGAATATTTAATAACTTGTTTAGTCCGTCTTCATTGCTATCAGTGTGAATATTATTAGGCACTCCTACTCCAGCAAAAATATCTTGGATTTTACCGAGTCCAGTCACATTGCCTTCATGCTCTAAAACCAAGTCGAGTACTGATTTTGAATGTGGTAGTACAGAGTAATCGTGTCGTTTTTCGCCTAGTCTAACGTACTTCATCTCGCTTGCTTTTGTAGAACCTGCGACAAATTTTTTGTTTGTTGCAAAAGGTCTTGCGATAATTCTTGCTACTTCATGTTTGCCGCGCATGATTTCTCTGGCTATTTCACACCATTGGTATAAAGTCTCCAAAGCTACGACTTCGACATTTGCAGCAATCTGCAAAACAGAATCAGCGCTTGTATAAATTATCGGGGCTTTTGAAATTTGATGTTCATCACCAAAATCATTGATGATAGTCGTGCCGCTTGCTGGGCAATTGCCGAGTACTTCTGAAGTTCCAGTCTGTTTTTTGAATTCATTTATGATTTCATCAGGAAAACCATTTGGGTAATATGGAAATGGATTAAGTGCTTTGATGCCCATCATTTCCCAGTGACCAGTTATTGTATCTTTGGCGTCATTTAGTTCTTGCATTTTGCCCCATGAGCCAATAGCGGTCTCATCGGGGACTAGACCTGGTAATTCATCGATATTTGATAAACCTAAATTAGAAAGAATCGGTAATTTGATTCCACCCATTTTTTCAAATGCATACTGGCAGGTGCTTTTGAGAGTGTGAGAAGCTGCGATTTCATCGTAATTGCGATAGTCGGGTAGTGATCCTACTCCGCATGCATCAATCACCATAATAACTGCGCGCTTTGGTTGCATAATTAACGTTCAAAAAAGTACTGCTACTTTTTGAAAATGGTGGGTCTTCTGTGACTTGAACACAGGACCTCACGCTTATCAAGCGTGCGCTCTAACCAGCTGAGCTAAAGACCCAAGCAAAAATGACATGGGCATGTCATTTTTGCGCTCTATGCTGTATGCATAGGACGCAGACTACATTCTAACAATCCCATTAAGACTTTCAGCGATTCTTTTCTAAAATAAATCTATAAATTTTGCCGTCACCCTGAGGAGCTGCTACGCAGCTCCTCAGGGTGACACTTGGGTCAAAGATAACACCCCCGACC
>JAJTHA010000208.1 GCA_021299565.1 Candidatus Caenarcanales bacterium | reverse complement strand
GATTCATCCTCAAAACATACCGCAGTAAGAACAAATATATTATATTCACCATGAACATCAATTTTGCTTAAATTATGGTCTCCTGATTCATCAATAAAAACAAGCATATAACTCATGCAAGTTTAATAAATTTCTCATTGAGTCATCAAGTCTCAGACTATATTATCCGGGATAACCACCAGTTTTTAGGTGATATAAATCATCCACTTTTTTGTCCAATTTCTCCGGGCGCTACCCGGATGCCTCACAAAAATCAAAATATATTTTGAGGGATTTTAACCATATTTTAGTATAATTAGGGTAAAATATACTCATAATGAGCTCAAATTTACGACTACAAGTCCCAATCACCAATAAAATCAAAAAATCCCTTGAGAAAAAAGCCGAAGAGGAGGGATTCTCATCACCAAATGATATGGTAAGACTTTTGATACATAAATTCTTGAGTGGCGAGTTTAGTTTTGAGATAGTCTCGAGAAATAATTTGCAGCTTAGTCATGAGACTGAATTAAGATTAGCCAAAAGTATAGCCGAGATCAATAATGGTGATTACGATCTTATAGATTTTAATAATAATCCTAAGTCTCTCAAATCATTGTATAAAGATGTTCTTTGATGTATAAATTAAAACAATCAAAATCCTTTTACCGAGCCGCTTACAAGTTGATCAAGCTTAGAAGAATTTCTTTTTCTTTATTTGAAGAAAGACTAAGAATTTTAAGCATCAATCCTTTTGATAAAAATCTAAAAACTCATAAAGTTAATTCAAAGAAAATTGGATTAGCTTATAGTTCAAGTTTAGATGCTGATATCAGAATAATTTGGTCTTTTGATCAAGAAGAAAACTTGTGCATTCACTTACTTGATATAGGTGGGCATTC
This sequence comes from Candidatus Caenarcanales bacterium, assembly GCA_021299565.1. Lineage (GTDB taxonomy): Bacteria > Cyanobacteriota > Vampirovibrionia > LMEP-6097 > LMEP-6097 > JAJTHA01. The sequence goes on along the minus strand of JAJTHA010000208.1, from coordinate 2,650 downwards.
TGGTTCTAACTCTGTGTATTAAAGAGTTTTCGTCCGGACACGACACCGGATTCTACACCACATTTCTTGCTGTCTGCAAAATACTACTCTGATCTAAAACCCTGTCTAAATCATAGACTCCCAAGCTAGCAAGCCTTGTTTCCAATTGAGCTAGATTATTTTTCAATTCTTCTCCATGCGGATTAGTTTGCTTTGGTGCAGCTCTAAACCAAGATCTTAATCTAGAAAATCTAGCTATTTTTAGTGAAGCTGGGGCACTCGAATTAATTTTGGCGATATTTCCTTCTATGGCATCTAGATTTTTGGAAACCGCATAAATATCTTGTTTGGCTTTCTCAAAGCTTGTACCTGAGTTGATTGCATTGACCAAAACCTTAACTTTGATTTGTAATCGTAGGTCATTGGGGTTATTTTTGAGTTCAAATTTAGCTTCTTTGAGTGCTTTTTCTAATACTTTATGGTCAGTCGATTTTGTCTCTATTAGCACTTCCGGTTCTTGCTTCTCATCTGATACTTTTAATCCTACTTTGGCAGCCGCTGCCTCAATCTGTGATCTTGTCTCGGTCATGGCATGTTCTAGATCGCTATTTGCTTTTGCTGCAATTTCTTCAGCAGAATTTATATTCTCAAGAAGAGTTTTTGCTGCAGGTGCAGGTTTGCGCTCAAGTTGCTGTTGTCCTTGCCCATCTTTGGATATCATAGAACTCAGCCATGGCAGCATTAAAGCCGCTCCACCAGTAAGTGCTAGTGGATTTGCGGCAAATCCACGAAAGGCACCTGAAACAGTTCCTAACATAGTCATCGCCTCGATAAATGCACCAATGAGCTGCAAAGCTTCATTACTAGTGATTTCTATTGTTTTTGTTGATTCTAGTGTTGAATCAATTCTTCCCGCGCCATTCCCCGTACTTCGAACCCCAACAGATTCCAAAGACATAATCTCTCTCCTATTTTCCCTAACTGTTAATTGATCTACATACAGTATTACTCTGAATTGATTTCATCGATGAGCAAAGTTTCGTAGCAGGTCGGATTTGTGTAGCCTATAAAAACAAGGAACCCACAATGGCTGCTGCCCCGAATGCGGAGAAATCTTTGCTAAGAAGATGAAATTAATTTCTGTGTTTTACTGTAAAAGTACTAGAAATCCCTCAAAAGCCCTTATGTACATATAAAGCAATGAGGGAGGGGGATTTGACAGGAAATCTAATAATTAATTATTAAATCTAGCTCTATCTTGAGCCTTTAGCTTTAAAATACCCAATGACTGCGAATCAATTTCACCACTAACTCTCAAAGGAGACTCACTAAGATGATATTCGTTAACATACTCTTCTACTTCTTTTCTATGCAGCTTAGCTTCTTGAAAAAGCCTAGTATTTTCTTCTAACTCTTTCATAAACTCACTCAAATCCAAAGTACCATCATGCAAGGCTTTGATAGTTTGTCTAAGCTCAATGGAATTGGTAGATTTATAAATCACTATAAGCTCTTGCTTAACAAAGTCAAGATCCAAATACAAAGATAGATTTTTTACAAATTCAGACTTTATCCAATTTGATTTAGATCTTTTGATTGATTCAATCAAATACCATGCATTTTCTTCTCTTTTGGATTTTTTATCGAAATTGTCTAAGTCTTGATTTTTAGATGCTAAGAAGTTTTTGCTCATTTATTTTTTTACTCCTTCGGAAAACTGCGTTATATATTGTATCAATGATTTGACAATATCCTTAATCATCGTATAGAAGACGGATGAATCTTTATCATCTGTTTTGAAATCAAAATCATATTCATCAATCTGTTTAACAATCTGATCTATATGAGCTCTGCCCATTCCCATTTGTACAAAGTCATCATTTAAAGTTGTAGCTGTAGATTTAACGAACTGTGGTCTTTTTAATTCTTTTTCCCAGCTAGATTGAAACTCTTTATGCGCAGGAACTAACATTGAGTTAATTTGCTCTAGCTTTATATTATTCGCTGATCTTTTCGCTAATAGAAATTTTGCTAAAGCAATATCACCAGTCAGTTCTGGTCTAATAAATTTAGCATCTAAACCAATTTTAGCTATCTTGTCTATGGCACTGCTTTCTGAGGCTTTTCTTTCATATTCTACAGCTGTAGCTATATGAATCATTGCTTCTGAGTGAGCTGTAAACATGGTTTGTACTGATTGAGCCAAAACAAATCTAGGATCATTTTTGGATTCATCAAGTTCTTCGTCTGGAGCAAAAGCAAGTAGAGCGGCTTGATTGTCTTTCAATATCGGCAAGACATTATTTAATTGCACCTGAATATCAACAAGTTTTGCTTGATATTTTTGATCACTAGCAGAATTCACATTTAATTGATTAGCAGCAAGGGTCAATTCAGTTATAAGCGTTGTTTTATCAGCATCACTGAGTTTTAAACTATTTATAAGCTGCTCATTAACAATGTAATCTTTATCACCCTTAACAATCAATTGTTTAAAGAAAATATTTCTTAACTGAGATTCATAACTATCCAAAGATTTAGCGATATCACTGTTTATAGATTCTTTTGAACAAAACTTCCCTAATTTGTCTTTAGTATCTTTGATTTTGGATTCAGAAGCCAACTCTCTATAGTCAAAAGCAGTCCCTAAGGGTAACCAAAAATCAACATC
>JAJTHA010000210.1 GCA_021299565.1 Candidatus Caenarcanales bacterium | reverse complement strand
CTAAAGATATAAAAATCTTTTGCAGTCCTATGACACTATGGGGTTTGAGGGAAAGTTTTAGCAATGGACGAAACCCTCTATCGAATCTGATTTTATTTGTTTTACATATGTCCATAATCATTCGATTATATTTTTTTATGATCTGATCATTGATTAGTTTTGCCAGTTCATTCACACTTTCTGTGTCTGGAGAAAAACCTCGACTCAATTGCTGAATATTTGACATCACATATTCTAAAGCAGTGACTAGTTCTCTTTCTATTCTATGAACATTGACTAAATTTTCTTTTGTAAAATCACTTCTCGCAAATTCTTTTGAAGCTGATGAATTTGTAGAATGCAGACTCATGCAGTTAATAACTGGAACTTCAGCATTTATAGATCTCATGACCACGCCTCCATCAAGCTTCACGTTTGAGCTTTCATCGATTTCGATTAATCCCGTTTTAAGTAGTCTTTTGAGCTCATGGCAATTTGCACGATTATCAATTTGCTCTACTAATTTCCCTAGTAATCTAATTGCAGGATAAGTCAAGCCGATTTCATCATGATCGAAAGCAGTTTTGATCCCTTGAGCTTTGCAATAAAGCATGGTTGAGATTGCATAATTGGCACCGGCAAAAATCGTTCCTGGTGCATATTCAAAAATGTTTTTTTTGAATTGAGAATCGTCTAGCCTGTGGGCGAATTGTTCAACGAAAATATTATATATTCCAGCCAAAATTTTGTGATTTGGGTTTTTCGGTTGATTGAGATCGTCTTGCCAGAAGCCTTTGATAAGTGCTGTGCCTTCATCAATTTTATTTTTGTATTTGTCCCATAATCCCTTTGGCATTTGAACCATATCAGCATCATGAAAAACAATCGGGATATCAGAATCACTCTCCATTAAATGTCCCGAAAGTATTAGATGCATCAAAGCGATATTGGGACATATACTCTTGAGACCATTTCTCCAAAAATCATGTTTCGCGCTGATGATTTGTAGATTTATTTGCTCTTTGTGTTTTGCTGCAAATCTACGGCATCTTTTTTCTTGTTCAATTATTTTTTGTTCATCATCACCATTGATAAATAAATAGATAGGGTAATGTTGTGGATTGTGACCTGATTTGATTAGACTTGGTAAAAGTTTTTCGATGAGGTTTTCATCTTGATGCGCGCTGATACAAACCAATGCATTGGGTTTTTCTGCGAGTGGTGATTTTTGCGTGAGTATTTTTGCTTGAGCTAAACAAAAATCATATTGTGCTTTTTGACTATTTCTAAGGAAATCCAAATATTTGTGAATCGCATTTCGGGTACCAGTAGTTCTTTTGGTGAATTTTTGTGTTTGAGTATCAAAATGAAAATCTTCTGGGCTTATTTTTTCAGCTTCAAATCTTTGGTGAAACATTCTAGGTAAAGTTTTGGGATCATAACCTTTATCTTCTGGCAGGCCAGAACTTGCAGCGGACTGTTGATTGAGGATTCTTGTGTCTAGATGACTGATATGGTTTATCGCGGAGAGCACATTAACATAATAAACTAATTCTTATCTAAAATTAGTAAATTCTTTAAAAAGAAATTGTGGATTTGGGGTTATTATTGCAGATGCGTCTCTAAAAGACCCCTTGTGCTGGGGTAGCTCAGTTGGTAGAGCATCTGACTTGTAATCAGGCGGTCGAGGGTTCAAATCCTTTCCCCAGCACCACTTTTAAAAATATAGCCCTTTTTTGTCATCCTGAGGAGCGAAGCGACGTAAGGATCTCATTCGGATTTATGCATATTGGATACTGACGGTCGCAGTATTGCATAAGTTCGCTGATTTAAAGTTTCTGAGGGTAGCAAGAATGACGAAATTTGTAAAGTTTGCCTTCTAGTTTTGGTTCTATTTGTTAAAGCCGCGCGCAGCGCAATAACCTGGCGAAGCCAGGAATTAATCCAGTTTACTTGTGCATTGTGGATTCCCACGACCTGCTATGCAGGTCTCGGAATGACTTTATAGTTATAGATTTTGCTTATGCTAAGTAATTACTCGATTTCTACTACTGTAAAATCTCATCTCGGATTTTATCCGTCAAATCAATCAAATAAGTCAAATTATGCATACTCAAAAGTGAACCAGCAACACTTTCGTGCACCCTGAAAAGATGCCTTACATAGGCTTTTGAATGATTTTGGCAAGTGTAACATCTGCAACCTTCTACAAGTGGATTGAAATCATTTTGATAGCGCGCACTTTTGATCAGCTGCTTATCACCATTGGCATCAAAAAACGCTCCATGACGAGCGATGCGTGTCGGCATCACGCAATCAAACATATCAATGCCAGCTTCTATCGCTTTCACGATATCCTCCTTAGTGCCAATGCCCATCAAGTATCTAGGCTTGTCTTCTGGTAATAGCGGTGCTGTGAATTTTACGATTTCATCAATATCATCTCGAGATTCTCCAACAGAAACTCCACCTATCGCAAAACCTGGCGCATCTAAACTAGTGATAAATTTGGCGCTTTCTTCTCGTAGATCCTTAAATATCCCGCCCTGTACTATTGGGAATAATGCTTGGTGAGAGGGTTTGATTGTGGAGTTTTGGTGAGTGCTCACGCATCTTTCAGCCCACAAATGTGTGCGTCTCATCGCTTCTTTGGTCGCTTCGTAATTAGCGCCGCCATCAGGACAATGATCAAAAGCCATGATGATATCTGCGCCAAGTTTGTTTTGAATCGTTATTGAATCTTCTGGACTAATAAAATATTTTTTGCCATCTATATTGTCTATAAATTCCGCACCGTTGTCATTGATCTTGCATTTGCCCAGACGCGATTGAGAAAAAACCTGAAATCCTCCAGAGTCCGTTAAAAAAGGTTTGTGATAATTTGTCCATTTGTGTAATCCCCCAGCTTGATGAATCAAAGCCTCTCCTGGACGAAGATGTAAATGATAAGTGTTGGATAGTATTATCTGCGGTGAGCAAGTCTCTAGCTGTCCAAAGGTTAAGGCTTTAATCGTCGATTGCGTTGCAACGGGCATAAACACAGGGGTTTTGATGATTCCATGTGGAGTTTGTATTTCTCCAGCCCTTGCTTGGTTTTTCTTTTTAAGAACTTTGAAACTAAACATCAAATTGATTCTAACTCATGCTTTTAATATGTGATACGATATCTCCTTAGGTTGTTAATGAATAAATTCAAAATTTTAGTTATTTTATATTTCGTAATGTCAGATTTGGCCATCTGGGCTGTTGAGCCATTATTAGGTACTGGCAGGACTTATACTTATCGTAACCCTTATTCTGGTGCCGCTGTTTCTGCAGCGCCATCAAGAGTCGCTACTGCTAGTAGCGCAGCTACAAATCGTGCGGCGAGAGCGGCAGCAGCTGTTAGTTCTGCGGCTGTATCTCCTACTAATACAACAACAGGACGACTTGCTGTAGAACAAGCCAATAGAGATGCTCGAGAAGCCGCAGCTGTTAGTTCAGCCGCTGTATCTCCTACTAATACAACAACAGGACGTCTTGCTGTCGAACAAGCAAACAGAGATGCTCGAGAAGCGGCTGCAGTTAGTTCAGCGGCGGTATCTCCTACTAATACAACAACAGGACGTCTTGCTGTCGAACAAGCAAACAGAGCTGCTCGAGAAGCAGCAGCAGTTCAGTCTCAAGCAGTATCTCAGGCTAATACTACAAGCGGAAGAATCGCTGTTGAGATTGCAAATATTGCTGCAAGGGCAGCCGCTGGAATTACTTCTCAAGCAGTGTCACAAGCAAATACATCAACAGGACATTTAGCGCAAGAACAAGCAAATAGAGATGAAAGAGAAGAAGCTGGAATTACTTCTCAAGCGGTGTCACAAGCAAATACATCAACAGGACATTTAGCGCAAGAACAAGCAAATAGAGATGAAAGAGAAGAAGCTGGAATTACTTCTCAAGCGGTG
>JAJTHA010000201.1 GCA_021299565.1 Candidatus Caenarcanales bacterium | reverse complement strand
ATTAGAGATGGTATCGCGGTAAGTTCAATGAAAGATATTTTAATGGTTGATGGTCAATTCCCAACAATAAAAAAGATTGACAACAAGACCATTGAATTCACAATTTCAGATGTTTTCGCACCCTTTGCTAAATCTCTCTCTCTCGAGATTGCCCCAAAACATGATATTGAAAAGTATTTCAAAAAATTGAATGCTAATAGCTTTGAGGAAAAGCAAAAAGCGTTCAATAACTATTTAGCTGTAGATAGCAAGGATATAGTTTGCTCTGGACCTTTTAAAGTCTCAAAACTAATTTCTGGACAAAGAATCGAAATGATAAAAAACCCACACTATTTTTTGAAAGGTAGTCATCAAGAAAGTTTGCCCTATATAGAAAAAATTGTTTATACTTACGCGCCAGATCCTAATGCAGCGATTTTTAGATTCTTGGCAAAAGAAGCACATTTAGTTGATGTATCTCCGGTAAATGTTGCACTGATGCAGTCTTTAGCGAAGCAATATGATTATACTTTGCAAGATTTTGGACCAAGCACTGGAACGAATTTCATCTGGTTTAATTTAAGTACTAACGTTAAAAAGCCGAAATACACTTGGTTTAACAATGAAGCATTTCGAGAAGCTGTTAGTTTCAGTATTGATAGAGAAGTCATTGTAAAAGCCGTTTTTCAGGGATACGGAGCTAAATTATTTACTGCTGAAGCAATCACATCGCCTTTTATAAACAATCAATTGGCTGCCGGTTATCCTAGAGATATCAAAAAAGCTAAGGCTCTTTTAACTGAAAATGGGTTTAAATACATCAAAAATGAACTGTTCGACTCTGATAATCATCGAATAGAATTTGATCTTTATACCAATGCTGGAAATCCAGAAAGAGAATTAATAGCAATTATTGTTCAAAAAAATTTATCAGATATTGGAATAAAAGTTAATTTAAAGTTTTTGGAATTCAATAACTTTGTTTCTAAAATTATGCAGGGCAAAGACTATGAAGCAGGAATAATCTCGCTTACAGGCAGTAACGAACCAAACGATGGAGCCAATGTCTGGAAAAGCAGTGGAAGGCTACATTTATTTGATATTAAAGCAAGTCAAGAACGACCAATTATTAGAGACTGGGAGAACGAAATCGATAATTTATTAACCAGTGGAGTCAAAACTATTGACACCAATGAAAGAAAAAAAATCTACGACAAAGTTCAAGAAATTGTCTCTGAGCATAATCCACTAATTTATATCGCCTCACCTCGAACACATTGTGCTTTTAGTAAAAAAATAGATGTTGAAAAATTTGACCGTTTAACGACATCATTAATTAATTTGCCATATCTCAAAATAAAAGAGTAGATTTTTGATATACTTTGAAAGCTAATGGCCGAGAGAAACAAACACCAATCACTAATAGGCATGCGACTTGAGGAGTTAGAAACTTACATAGAGGAACTTGGCCTTGAGAAGTTCAGAGCCAAACAAATTTTCAAATGGATTTATTCCAAAAACGTAAGAGACATAGATAACTTAAGTGATATCTCCAAAGATGCTCGCTTGAAATTACAAGCTGACCCCAAAGCTCTTCCAATCGGTTCACTAAATCTCATCACTCATCAGATCAGCAAAGATGGTACAGAAAAGTTTTTATTTGAGACCAAATCAGGTGAAAAAGTAGAGTCGGTATTAATGAAATTTGAAGAAAGAGATTCTGTGAGTGCTTGCATTAGTTCACAAATTGGTTGTGCCGTCGGCTGTCCTTTTTGTGCAACTGGAACTCTTGGTTTCAAAAAAAATCTATCTGCTGCAGAAATCATCGAACAGGTTTTATTCATGCAAAATATTTCTGGCGAACGAATCGATAATATCGTCTATATGGGTCAGGGCGAGCCTTTGAGCAATTATGATAATGTTGTTGAATCAATAAGAATGCTTAGAGAACTTGTTGGGATTGGCGTTAGACACATCACCGTTTCAACTAGTGGTATAGTGCCAAGAATAGATCAACTCGCAAAAGAAAACTTACAAATCAATCTTGCTCTTTCTTTACATGATCCTACAGATGAGGGTAGAGATTTTTTAGTACCAATTAACAAAAAATGGCCTGTTCTTGAAGTCATTAACTCACTCAATCGTTATGAATTGATTACCAATAGAAGAGTAACAATTGAATACGTTATGCTTGAGGGAGTCAATGATAGTTTTGAAAAAGCAAAAATCCTAGGAGAACTAGTGAGAAATCTTCATTGTAATATTAACTTGATCCCATATAATCAAACAGATGTAAGTGATCCGTTTAAAAGATCGCCTAATTCAAACATCAAAAAATTCAAAGAACTTTTAGAAAAAACTAGCAGAAACAAAACCGTGACTATAAGAAGAGAACGCGGACATGATATTAATGCAGCCTGCGGACAATTGGCAAATAAGCACCAATAAACCTCTTCCGAAACCCCCAATAACTGCGTTACGCTCATCCTCGCTATCCTCATTGACGAAAAGTCAACTCCGGGTAGCTCGGACTTGCAAGCCTTACGAAGGGAATTTCAAACAAGGGACTAAATCTATTTCCTGAAGCCCCTGAAGCATCGAAAAAATTGCAAAGCAATTTTAGAAGATTTGTGGGTTTCGAAAGAGGTCTAATTTACCTGAGAATATGATAAATTAAACCTGTGCGTTTGGATAAAAAGCTTTTAAAAATAATCGTCTCTGCCCTTACCATTTTTTTGGTTCTAGGATCTGCTGCTCTTTTGTATTTGAATTTCAAAGATAAGATTTTTAAATCACAAATTATTGACAGTAAATTTTTAGAATCAGAAGAAAAACTTGCTCAAGAAATCAAATTATCAAATAAAAACTCTAGAAAAGCAATTGTGAATCTTGAAAAAATCAAAGATCTTCCTAGTAAGCTAGAAAATAGGCGCAAATATATACTAGCTAAGCTTTATCAAAAAATAGACGAACCTGCTCTTGCTTTTATGCGAGCTTATGAAATAGAGGGTGATTATATCCCTCAATATAGCGGGCAGCTCAAAATCGACCTGGCTCAAAAAATTGGTCTAGAATCTATTGTTCTCAAAGAATTACAAATTCTCAATAAAAAATATCCCAAAGAAGCTCAATATAGTTATGAATTAGCAAAATGCTACCTCAGGCAAAACATGAAAGAAGAAGCGCAAAAAGCTTTTCTTGCTGTTCAGAAAAATTTTCCAAAATCTGAATATGCTTTAGGTTCAGATTACTATTTGGCTAATCTTAGCCAAGACCCAGTAGAAAAGAAAAAATATCTGCAAAACTATCTCAAATCAAGTCCTGGAGGCAGTTTGGCGTATTTAATTGTTGATCAAATCACCGCTTCAGCAGACAAAAAAGAATTTGCGCCATTAGTTAATCACATAGCTATAAGCTATTTTCATCAAAAGCAATACGCAAAAGCTATAGAAATTTTTGATCCAAGCATAGACAGTCCTGATTTATATATTAATGAAATTAGCGAAAGCTATATTGCTCTTGGCAAAAAAGAGGAAGCAAAAAAACTTATTATTTCTGCTTTGCCTCATCTTAATGATGCCGAAGTTGCAAACAAAGCGATAGATAGCTTGCTTAAATTAACTAGCAATGATGAATTTATGGTATCAATTGAATCAATCAAAGATCAAATACCGAGTGGTTTTAGAGATAGAATTCTATGGGAATTGGCTGTGGTTAGCGATGCTAAAGAAGATTTTGCTAAGGTTTATGAATTATATCCAGAAAGTCTATACGCTGCAGAAAGCCTAGCTAAAGTTTTTTGGAAAGAATATCAAAGAGAAAATTATCATAGGGCAATTGAATTATTCAAACAACATTGGAACAAATATGATTTCGCAAAATCACATTCTTTTGTAGCTTTTTGGGCTGGTAAAATTTATCTCAAACAAGAAGAAATCAATTCAGCTAAAGAAGTTTTCAATAATTTAATCATCTCTCACCCTCATAGTTATTATAGTTTCAGAGCTCAGCAAATATTAGATAAAAAAGACAAATGGTATTTATTGCCAGGTGCTAATGAATTCTCTAGTTTCCCTCAATGGAATCTACCTGATACTTATAAAGACGAGGCAATTGCTAAAGATTTCGGTGAAGATATTCTAGAATTAACTAAGCTGCAAGATTACAAATTCATTATCAATCTAGAAAACAAACTAAAACTAGATGAAAAATTTAAACTTTGGTTATATGCAAAAGACAGTAACTATCTGAAAATGATTGAGATAGCAAGAACAATTCTTAAAGAAGAAGATCAAATCAATTATGAGAAAAGTGAATTTCAATTTGCCTATCCACTTCCTTACTCTGATTTGATTGCAGATGAAACTGGTAAAAATCTCAAAATTGATCCCATGCTTGCTCACGCTTTAATTCTTCAAGAATCGCATTACCAGAAAGACATAGTAAGTCCAGTTGGTGCTGTTGGTTTAATGCAACTCATGCCCTACACCGCTAAATCTCTAGCAAAGGAATTAGAAATTAAACCACCAAGAACTTATGATTTGATGCAAGCTGATATCAACATAAAGCTTGGCGTTAAATATATGGAAGAAGTCTTTGGAAAATTCTCTAATAATATGATCAATTCCATTGCTTCTTACAACGCGGGTCCAGCAGCAGTTAGTGGTTGGCAAACAAAATACGCAACAATTAAAGACGTAGATGAGTATGTGGAGAATATACCTTACGACGAGACTCGCAATTATGTTAAGCATGTTCTTGAGAATTACTGGATTTACAAAAAACTTTATAGTTAGGGAATAATAGACTTAAGTCAATGGATTCACTGACAAATTTACTTCCTGATTTAGAACCGAGTTTGCAGATTGTTGCACTCCTATTCTTGCTGAGTTTTCTTCCAATAATGATTGTCACTATGACACCTTTTTTAAGAATAATTTTGGTGATGTCTTTGTTACGACAAGCAATTGGAACCCAAAACACTCCTCCGACAATGGTGCTGGTGGGTCTTAGCTTAGTTATCACAAGTTATGTTCTAGGTCCTGAAATTAACAAAATCAATACCGAGGCTTTAGTGCCACTTGCCAATAATCAAATCCAGTTACCAGCAGCATTAGACAAGACTTATAAAATTCTCTCGGGGCATATGATGCGCAATGTTGAAACAAAAGATTTGAAGTTTTTCTATCAGCTTTCAAGACAACCTTTACCAAAAAATCCAGATGAAATTAAAGCTCGCGAATTGGCTACTGCTTACTTGCTCGGAGAACTTAGACGATCTTTTCAAATTGGCTTTCTGGTTTTTATACCATTTCTAGTTATTGATTTGATTGTTGCAAATATACTTCTAGCTCTTGGGATGATAATGCTTTCCCCTACCATTGTTTCTTTACCATTCAAGATTATGATATTTGTCGCTATAGATGGCTGGGATCTTATCATTAAAGGTCTTGCGCAGAGTTTTAATTAGGCTATTATATAAATAATGGACTGGATGCCCGCTGCAATTAGAGAAGGAATTATCACCATATTATTTATTTCTGGACCTATGGTGATACTTGCAGCTGCATTGGGACTTGCTATAGGTATTATTCAAGCAGCAACACAGATTCAAGAACAGACTTTAGGTTCAGCAGTTAAAGTAATTGGTATTTTCATCGCGCTAATTGTTTTTGGTTTTTTTATGTTCTCGTATCTTCAAAAATATACAAGTCAAACAATTTCAAGAGCGTTTAAGTTAGTACCTAAACTTGGGACCTATGTCAAACCGCGAGACAATTTCTTAGAAAAACCAATAGAAGAACCTATAGAACCTAATGCCCAAGCAAACCCTGAGGCTATACCCAATCCCGACAATAAAGCTTCTGGTCTAGCAGATGTCACAGAAGAACCTGAACTAAAACAAGTCAATCAAAACAAAACTCCAAATACTATGGCTGCCCCTAAATCACAACAACGCGAACAAGATCCAAATATTAAAAAACAAAACCTAACTATCAATAACGCTAATGACGTCAAAATTAGTCCTAAAACAAATCCTCAAACTAAAGCAAACCCAACAGCAAATAAAGCAACAAAACCTATCAATCAAGCTCCTAAACCAGCTACAAACACCGCAAACAGAAAACAAGAAAACACAAATCCAACACCTGCTCCAGCTCCTAGCCCGGCTCCTGAACGCAAATCTTTAAGTGATGCATTAAGTAGAATTAGAGGTTCAATTAACGATTTTAATGACACAAATGAGGGAATAAATCCTTAGAGGTCCGAATGGATTTATTAGCTGGACTATCCAAGCAACCATTATTTGATCAGATGGGTGTAACGGTCGTTGCCTTTGCTTTGGTATTGGTCAGATGCCTTGCCTTTTTTCATTTTGCCCCAGTTTTTTCACATAAAAGCATACCATCACATGTAAGAATCGCTTTATCACTGTTGATGACTATTATGCTCACATCAAAAGCCTTTGAGACCGTGGTACCAAGCGATGGTTACTCTTTGACTTTTGCTATTTTTTGTAATTTTGCTCTTGGCTTTTTGATGGGCTTCGTTGCAAACCTAATGTTCATAACGGTTGTAGCTGGAGGCGAGATGATGGACTCTTCAATGGGTTTTTCGGCTGCTCAGACTTTTGACCCTAGTATTGGAACTCAAACAACCATCATGGGTAAGTTTATGTCTATGCTAACTATTGTCGTTTTCTTTTTTGTTAGGGGTCCAGAGCTTCTTATTAAAGGGCTTTCAAATAGCTTTGATACTTTCAATATTTATAGTCCGAATTTAACACTCAATGTAGATCGCATAATTCACTTGACTGGCGACATAATCACTATGGGTTTTATATTGGTTAGTCCAGTAGTCATCACTATACTTGTCAATGACTTGGTTTTAGGGCTTGTTTCTAGAGCTGCTCCTCAAATCAATGCTTTTCAAATCAGCTTCACTGTTAAACCTGTGATTGGATTATTTATTTGGATGTTGATTTTGCCTTTGTTTTTCACAGGCTTAGTGAATTTCTTTATGACTCCGAGTAGGTTGTTTTAACCCAACCTTAACCCACAAAGCTTAATCTATAAATAGAAAAGGGAGACTCACATGTCCAAAAGACAGCTAATAATTTTTTCAATACTTGCGATGCTAGCCGGGCCAAAAATACCACCACCAGCAAAAGCAGACTATATTTATAACCAAAATGACCCGATAATTCTATTAATAGGCATCAAAGGTAATGAACTCGCGCCCGAAGAATATGGAGTGCTTCAAGGTAAAAAAATTATAGAAGTAGCCAACAGTTCTAATATTCAAGATAGCATCACTAACACTAATGCCAGAGAGGTGATCATAAGACAAAATTCTGGTTTTGTTGGTTTATATTCTCCAAACGGTATTCTAGTCAAATCAATTAATTTAGCAGATGGTTCAAATCCCACTCAAAAAGTCTTAGTAAACCCACACCAAACTATTGCCTATAGAGACCAACATGATTATAGTTACCCCGTAGGTGGCAGAATAGATCCTTATCAAGCAAAAACCCTTGAGGTCTCTGGAGAAAATCATGCCAGACTCGCTCCTGGATGGGGTTATAACTCTCATATGCAACAACCCAAATCAAAAAGATCAGCGCTAATTACTTTTCTAAATTTTGCACCACTTGATACTGTTACACCAATAAATTACCCAGGTACTTTTGACCAATGGAATTTAACTGCAGCCTATGGTTTAGGAGTAATTCCTCATCTTGGTGGTCTATTTGCAAATATGACTAGAGCAAAAGCAGATCAAAAAGATTATGAGTACTACAAAATGCAGCAACCACAAGCTTACATAGAAGCACCAACGACTTATTATCGCGGCAATTACGCTGAGCCTTCGAATCCCATAAACACTGATCCCAATTACTACAGAATGGAGCAGCCACCTCTAGCTTTTCAACAGCAATATCCTAATTTTTAATATCTAAAATTTTCTAAAGCAAGATTAGCAAGCTCATCAGCTCGTTTATTTTTTTCTCTCATCACATGCTCATAATTAATTGTTTCAAATTTACGTTCTAGAATTTTCGCTTGATCATAAATAACTTTAATTTCTGGATTTTTAACTTTATACTCACCTTTTAGTTGCTTAACCATCAATTCACTATCTGCTCTAATCAAAACCTTTGTCAAACCTCGATCCAGGCAAGCTTTCAAAGCTTCCAATAAAGCTGTATACTCTGCGATATTATTAGTAGCAACACCAATGGCTTTAGAAACAGTTGCAATTTCTCCAGTAAGATCCTGTATAGAAACTCCTATGGAAGCCTTTCCTGGATTTCCTTTGGAGGCGCCATCCGTATAGACTATAACTCTATCTTGATTCACGCCAGGGCTTTTTTTTTGCTATTTTCAATTAGATCAAGATTCAAGTCAGCGAGTGAATCGATTATCATATCAGCATTTAAATTAGATAAATTAGAAGATTGATCAACAATACCACTAAGCACAAGAATGGCTTTTGCTCCAGATTCTTTTGCTGCTTTTATATCATTTGGCGAATCAGTTACTAGTAAAGTTTCCTCTGCTTTCAAATTTAATTTTGCACATAGCTCCGAATAATTCTTACTGGTTTTAAATTCACCAGCTGCTATTTGCGAAAAATTACCGGCAATTTCAAATTTATCTAAAGTCGCTTTGGTATTTTCCAGACTATCAGAAGTGTAAACAGCAAGCTCAAAACCACTTGCTTTAATGTCTTTAATTTTTTCTAAACTACCTTCTAATGCCTGACTTAAATCTACAACATTAAGCGCTTCAAATCCTTCTTTCATGCTTTGATCAACAATTGAAAAAGCTTCTTTAAAAGTAAAATCTCCCTCTGTGGAATTTTTAGTGAGAAATAATGCCGTTGCAAGTGATGTTCTCACATGATCAGCTGGCAATGAGCAAGGTCCGTAAGCATCAATAGTTTCAAGTTCTTCGTCTATGCCCATAGCTCTGATACAAGCCGCCCTAATGGCAACTAACATTTCAGAGGTATTAGATGCTTTTTCCGCAATTAGCTGAGCTCTATAAGCAATTATTCTCATCCATAATGAATGAAAATCCACAAAAACTCCATCTTTATCAAGAATTATTGCTTTTATATTCTGAATTTTTGCCATGATAATATCACTATAACACATGCTTATTTTAGGTATAGAAAGCAGTTGTGATGAGACCGCTGTCGCAGTGGTTAAAGATGGTCGCAAAATTTTATCAAGTCAAATTATTTCGCAAATATCCAAACACCAAAATTGGGGCGGAGTAATTCCCGAGTATGCCTCAAGATTACATTTAGATTGCATAAATGCATTATTGAAAATATCACTTGAAGAAGCGAACATTAAGATAGAGCAAATTGACTGCATCGCAGTTACTCAAGGACCAGGTTTAGTAGGTTCTTTAATGGTCGGGGTAAATATTGCTAAGACCTTATCCTGGATTTATCAAAAACCAATAGTCAAAGTAAACCACATCTATGGTCATATTTGTGCCAATTTCCTGGAAAGCAATATTGAAGCACCTTTCATCTGCTTACTAGCAAGTGGGGGGCACACTATGATTATAGTCATGAATAATTATCACGATATGCAAATCATAGGTTCTACCATTGATGATGCTGCTGGAGAAGCCTTTGACAAAGTGGCACGCCTGATGAATTTACCTTATCCTGGTGGTCCTGAAATTGATCAACTCGCTCAAACTGCAACAAATTTAAATGCTCCAACAAATATCAAATCAACAGCAATTTTAAATGGAGTTTATAAATTTCCCGTAGCCAAAGTTGACAATTATGATTTTAGTTTCTCTGGGCTAAAAACCTCTGTTTTAAGATTAAAAGAAACTCTAGGTGAAGAGTTGTTTTTACAAGACAAAGCAAAAATCGCTAAAGCTTTTCAAGATTGCATTGCAAAAACTTTTTTAGAAAAAATCCAAAAAGCCAAAGATGAGTTTCAAATAGATCAAATTCTAATTGCTGGAGGGGTCGCTGCCAACACTAGTGTCAGAGGGCTTTTCCAGAATAGCTTCCCGGATCTTAAATTGTTAAATTTAAAATACTGCTCGGATAATGCAGCAATGATAGCCGGAGCAGCTTATTTTCAAGCCGAACAAAAAAGTTTTGATTATGCATTTGAAGTTTTTTCAAGAATGGCTAAACTTTCGAAATGAAACGAATGAGGGAACATATCAATCCCATTTAAAAACTTCAATTGATAATTATACTTTTCTAGATATTTAATATCTCTAACTAAAGTACTAGGATTGCAGCTTACATAAATAATCGAATTGGCATTTGTATTTGCCAAAGCATCTAATACCTTGTTAGTTGCTCCTTTACGAGGAGGATTCAAAATCACATAATCAAATTTTTTCTCATTATCTAAATGACTAGAATAATTTTCTAAACTATCACAAACAAAATTTGCTTTTATTCCATTCGCTAAAGCACTGCTAATAGCATCTTCAACTGCTGACTTAACTACCTCAATACCAAATAATTCTATGTTTTGTTTTGCCTTAGCCAAACTAAGCCCAATAGTTCCAGCGCCACAATAAGCATCTAAAATCTTGGAATTATCATTAATATAGTTTTTCATTAAAGAAATAATTTTTGCAAACTGATTGATATTAACTTGGAAAAAACTTTCAGTGGAAATCTTCAATTCCAGCCCCTCAAAAGATTCCAAGATAAAGCCCTGTCCAACAAAGACTTCCGTAGTTTTACCCAAAATTACATTAGTAGAATCGTCATTAATATTGACCGTGCAGGTTTTCAATTGTGGAAATTTGCTTTGCAAATTGGTGAATATCCTATTTAACCTAGACCTATTTCTATCCAAATCTTTTGATCTTACAATAAACGAACAAAGGATTTGGGAAAAATCACTATTTGATCTCAGCAAAACATGTCTCAAAAAGCTGTCAGTAACAACGTTTATGGTGCATTCATTTTTAATAGCTTCCATCAAGTCATCAAAAATCGAATATTGAATAGGACAGTGTTTAACATTAATCAATTCATTGGTATTTCTTTTATAGTAACCAGCCTTTAATCTATTATTCTCGCTGACCGTTTCTACGGGATAAATAATTTTGTTTCTATAGTTCCAAGGATTATCCATTGGGTGAAAATCGATTTTTTGACTATCAAATTCAATATGATTTTTTCGCAAAAAATCTATAAGATTAGTTTTTTTGAATTGTATTTGAGCCTCATAGTTTATATGTTGCCATTGACAAGATCCACAGATTTTATGGATTTTGCACGGTGGATCAATATCCCGTAAATCACTTTCTAATTGGATTTCAATTATATTTGCATAATCAAAATCATGTCTTGAATCATACACTTCATAAAGCAGCTCATCTCCTGGGCAGGCATTTTCTATCATCAAAACCTTACCATCTTCATTTCGAGCTATGGCAAAAGCTCCGTGACTCATAGACTCAATTTTTACTTTGTTTGACATTATTTTATAACCACTTGATCAATTGCTTTTGCGATCAGCTTATGCCCTTCAAGATTAGGCTGATTAAATCCATTAATTAGATATTTTTTGCGATCTTCTTTATTCTTCGGAAATACTGTTAATAAATCCACAAAGGTTGAATTCGTATTTTGTGCGACAAGCTTGGTGATTCTGACAAAATCATCTATCTCAACCTCGTCCAAATCCACATCAGTTGGGCGCTGATCTGGCGGACATGCTTCAGGCAAATGTGGTAGAGGGGATACCAATAACACTTTTATATTATGCTCATGCAGTATATTGATGCAGGCTTCCAAAAGCGCTTGGTAAGCCAGATGTATGGTTTTCCCAAACCAGGCATCATTATTGCCAAGCATAATAATTGCAAGATCAGGCTTGTAATAAATCGCATCTCTTCCCAAATAAAGAGCCAAATCCAAAACTCCAGCACCAGAAATGGCATTAGATGCTAACGAGACATTAAGTCCTGAATCTTTAGACCACAAATAATGATAAGTGGATTGGAAATTAATAGACCAATCTGGTTCTAATCCCAAAGAGATATTATCCCCTAAAACCACTGTCTTAATTTGATTAGCAGATAGATAACGAAGATCTAATTTAGGATTATGGTTTTGGTTTGAACTAAGTAAAAAATCCTTCAAAAGATCATTTAAAAGATCAATCTCAGCCCCAGATCTAAGCGAAACATAAGCAGCAAAAGCTAGAGCAAATTTAATTGCATTTAGTTTCGAAGCTTCAATTTTATTAAAAGCAATTTCATTAACACTCTCTTTCAATAGTGAGTTGACAATAGCCATCCATTTACTAGGATCTAATGGATTATTAAAGCGAATCTCATCAACGAGAGCTTTGATTTCAATCGGTACAAACTCTAGAACATTTGTGATCTTTTCCAAAGTATCTTGCAGTCTTATAAGTACATTTTCGTCTTTATTAATTTCAGCAGCCATTTGAAAGCATGAAAAAGCATGAGGGAAAAACCTCATTTCAAGTGCAAAATCACCAGCTTTAATCCATTCATCATAGCTAGCTAGTTTTGGATCTTTTCTAAGAGATCTAAACATTATTTCAGTTAGCTTTGCGTCACGTAGAACCACGTATCCTAGAATAGCATCAATTTTTGAGTCTCTGCTTGATAAACTGACCATCTCTTAGTTGACTAATTATAGGACTAATTAACTGCTCTGCTACAGCCTGCATTGAAATAAACTCTGTAATGGAAAAGTAGCTATTAATACTTACTGCGCCACGAAGTTTTTCTTTGCAAGATTCCAAAAACTGATCACGACTAGCATAAGGATCTATCTCTAATTTCTGCTTGATACGATACAGTGCGTTGTTTACTGTTTTTCTGGTGGTATTCAATTCCTCTGCAATTTGGGCTGCTTGTTTACCATAAATAGTAGCAATCAAGATTGATAATTCAAAAACAGTAATTTTGGAAAATAACTCCATCTCAAAATTTTGAATTAAATTTGGACAAATCCAATGTTTTCCATCAACAATTTCATTAATGCCTTCAAGAATAATTGATTTGTCTTTCAAATACTTGGCCCCTAAAGCAATTCCTTCTAATTGAAGTTCTTGCGCCTGCTTTAATAATGATAATTCTGTAGAAGCCGTGAATAAAAGGATTTTGGTTAAAGGGAAATGATTTTTTATCCATGAAGCGAGTATCAAACCACTTTGTTTAAGCCCTTGATAGCTTTCAAGCATTTCACCGAGATAGCAATCAAGCCAAACAAAATCAATTTTTTCTTTTTTAAATACCGCTTCAGCTTCCTCAGTAGTAGCGCAGTAAGCGATGACCTCAAAATGCTTTTCTATACAGGACTTTGCATAATCCCATAAAATTGGCTGGTCTTCGATAATAATTGCTTTTTTAGTCATAGTCGGCGTCTCTATCGATAAAATCTCTAATTTGGAAAATCTTGTTCTCAAGTTCTCCTTGAGTAAAAAATTTATTGTAAAAAAGTCCTTTGAGTTTGAACTTGACATCAAAAACTACAAAATCGGAATTATTAGTTTGGATAACTTCAACGATATCAACACCACTGGCTTTTAAATTTTCTAATTGAGCTTTAATTTGATTAATACTTGCTTTATTGTCAATAAGAATTTGATGAACCTTCTGTTTGAGATTGGAACCCATTACAGTAGTCAAATGCATATTTGTCACGGGCAATATAATAAAAGCCAAACAACTAAATGCCATGATTAAGGTTGTAGCGATGGTTAAAAGCCAATGGCTCATTTTATGATTTCCTTTTGAACATCTGTTAATGATTTGCTTTGAGAGACTAGATTAGTATGAGTTTTATCTATGAAAACAAATTCTAGTTTTAGACTTTCAAAATTAACTTTCCAGAAAACAACAATCATGTTCATAAAAATAATCATAGTTAGTCCAGCTAGCAACAAAGAATAAAAAGGCATTAGAGATCCCCTTCATCTAATTGCAAAGGATCTTTGCTTAATTGATTAGAAGAATTACCATTTAACTTGGCAATATCAAAAGGCAAATTGGTTCTCATCGATCCTGAAACATCAGTGAAAATATTTCGATTTTTGGCAAGATCTAAATGTGGCAAATTAAATTCTTGCTCTGATTTATTGGATAAATCAATCTCAGTAGCTTCAAGAGCTATAAAAAGCAAGTTTTTACTTTTCTGCTTATTTTTTGATGAACCTAAAATTGGCAAAATTCTGCCAAGCGGGGAAGTGGACTTAGC
The DNA here is from genome assembly GCA_021299565.1 of Candidatus Caenarcanales bacterium. Taxonomy (GTDB): domain Bacteria; phylum Cyanobacteriota; class Vampirovibrionia; order LMEP-6097; family LMEP-6097; genus JAJTHA01. Next base: position 339 of record JAJTHA010000201.1, on the reverse strand, counting down.
TATTGTTTCAGCTTCTGTCATAAAAGCGTTGAGAACAACTTCTTGACCATTTTTCAATAAAGCACCGCTATTAACATACTCTTCACTAAAAATCGGTATGCTCATGCCACTAATACTAGCTGCACTTGCTTGAGCGGAAGACAATCTAGAAGCCAATTGTACATCAATTAGATCATTGTCCAAAGAAGTAACTTTTAATTCACCCTTAAAACCAATTGGAATATATTCAACAGTAATAGAAGTATTTCCTATACCATTGTTTTGCTTAGGAATAGGAAACCTGGTTCCTTTGCCTAAAGATACCATTTCGCCTGAATGTGTAACCAAAGAAAATTCATT
>JAJTHA010000177.1 GCA_021299565.1 Candidatus Caenarcanales bacterium | reverse complement strand
TCTTTGCCGGTATTTGAAGTAAATCCATTAAGATCATCTGTGATATTTTCCCTACTGGTATCTATTCTCTCGAGCTCAATAGCAGAAGAAATAATCGCCTCAACATTATATAAGCGCTTATCTGATTCATCTACACTGTCATTGTAGTTGTCAACCAAATATAGTTTCTGAGTGGCATTGTCAATAACTATCAAAGAACCTGGAAGCATCAGATAGCATTCCGGAGAACTGGAATTTTGTGGTTTGAGACTTGGCTCAAATCTTCTAATCGATTCAAAGCTAAAAATACCAACATAACCGATATGAAAAAAATCCAAGTCGGATTTTTGATAGTTCGCTGCTAGTTTTTGCGACAGCAATTCATATGGATTGCTTGTGTCATCAGCATAAGTTTTGATGATATCCAAAGCTCTGAATCCAATCAAAGAATATCTTGCAAGCTGCTCTCCTCCGATTATAGATTCAAACAAAAAAGCATCGTCAAATTTGTTTTTGATTTTGGCATACAAGGCAACTGGAGTATCAAGATCTGATGATAGCTCTCTATAATTGGTTTTGAGGGAACTCATGATTGAACTGTTGCTTGTGTTTCTTTTTTGACTATCTGAGAATGGAACATCAATATAACTGTGTTTTCACGAATTTCTGCAAGCAGATTTTCAAACATATCAAAACTTTCTTTTTTATATTCGATCAATGGATCTTTTTGACCATAACCTTGCAAATGAATTCCATCTTTCAATGAATCCATTGCATGTATATGGTTAATCCATTTACTATCTAACACATGAAGCATGATTTGCCTTTCAGCCTCTCTCAAAACCTCAATCCCAAGATCTTGCTCTCTTTCTTGGTAAAAATCTAATGCTGCTTTTTTAATTTGTCCAAGCAAAGCATCAAAATTCGAGGATCTAAAATCATCCATAGGAGCTAGCTTGTCATAAACTCCATGTCCTAAAGTAGCCTTGATGGTCTCAAATACATTTTGTATGCGACTAATTCCTTCTGAATTATCAAACCACAACTCTAAAGGGAGATTGGGATTGATATAAGAATAGACAACTTTCTCGATATGCTCATCTATCATTTCTAAAATATTAGAATGAATATCTCCACCCTCAAGTATTTCTCTTCTCTCGCGATAAATCACTTCTCTTTGGGTATTAATGACATCGTCATATTGCAAAACATGCTTACGAATATCAAAATTATGAGACTCAACTTTTTTCTGGGAATTGTTAATAGCACCACTAATGATGCTGGCTTCAATCGGCAGATCTTCGTCAGCTTTGAGTAAGTTCATGATGTTGATAACTTGTTCGCCACCAAAAATTCTCATCAAATTATCTTCTAGAGATAAAAAGAACTTTGACTTACCAGGATCTCCTTGACGAGCACATCTTCCTCTCAATTGGTTATCAATACGTCTACTTTCATGTCTTTCACTACCAATAACATAAAGACCACCCATTTCTTTAACTAAACTTTGTGCTTCAAGATCAACCACATCATGCTTAGGATCATTCGGATCACTTGACAAATGTCCACCAAGTATAATGTCAGTACCTCTACCAGCCATATTTGTTGCAATCGTTATACCACCCGGCTTACCAGCTTCTCTAATAATTTCTGCTTCCTTCTGGTGATGCTTGGCATTAAGGACACTAAACTTCAAACCTTTACGAATAGCTTCCAGAACTTCTATATTATTCACGAAACTATCAATAGCAAAAAGTTCGTCTTCACTAAGTTTGGACTTAGAGGCACAAATTTCATCTTTAAGTTGAAGCGCATCTTCATACTTGATATTTGCTGGTCTTTCCAAAATCTTTGAACTCTTGAAATTTTTAAGATCAAAAGTTTTTTCTAATCTTTTGACTCTTAACTCAAGCATTTTAAGTGCAGCAAAAGGCTTTGACAAAATAGCAGCAATAGCTTCTGATTTTTCTATACTCGTTGTACCGACAAGCACAGGAGTGCTTTGCTTATTGGCTTTGACAATTTCTTCGATAATCGCAAAAAACTTAGCAAATTCGTTTTTATAAACGACATCATTTACGTCTTTTCTTATATTCTCTCTGTTCGTAGGAATTTGCAAAACATACAAATTGTAGATTTTCTCAAACTCTTCCGCTTCTGTCATAGCTGTACCAGTCATACCTGAGAGTTTTGGATAGAGCCTAAATAAATTTTGAAAAGTAATACTTGCCATAGTAAGAGTTTCTTCTTGTATTGGAACTCCTTCTTTGGCTTCTACTGCTTGATGTAGACCATCAGACCAACGTCTGCCTTCCATTAATCTTCCAGTAAATTCATCGACAATAACTACTTCTTTTTTATTATTCTCTTCATTGATCTTGACTATATAATCGGTATCTTTGGTAAATAATTCTTTTGCTTTGAGTGCCTGTAAAAGATGATGAGCGAAATTCATTTCTGGGTCCCAAAGATCTTTTACCTTTAGTATCCCTTCAGCTTCTTTAATCCCGTTATCGGTCAAAATTACATTACGTGCTTTCTCATCAACATAGTAATCTGCTTGTGTATCCTTGTCGTTGAGACCTTTTTTCAGCTTGAAGGCAACTTTATTCATAGCCAAATAAATATCGTTTTTTCTAGAGTCAGGCATTCCACTAATGATTAGCGGCGTACGAGCCTCGTCAATCAAAATACTATCGACTTCATCGACGATTGCCATATAATAAGGTCTTTGCACGCAATCATTGATACTGGTTTCCATGTTATCGCGCAAATAATCAAAGCCAAATTCGTTATTGGTTCCATAGGTGATGTCACAAGCATAAGCCTCTTTACGAGCTTTGTTTGATTTACCAGCCACTATCAAACCTACACTTAATCCCAAGAAATTATATAACTTACCCATCCATTGTGAGTCTCTCTGTGCAAGATAGTCGTTGACGGTTATGACGTGAACTCCTTTTCCGGCAAGAGCATTGAGATAGGCAGGTAAAGTACAAACAAGTGTTTTCCCTTCACCAGTCTGCATTTCAGCGATACCACCATTATGCAACTGAAGACCCCCTATAAGTTGCACATCAAAATGCCTCATATTTAAAACTCTTTTTGATGCTTCTCTGCAGACAGCGAAGGCTTCCGGCAAAATATCATTTAGCACTTCCATTAATGCTTGATCATGCGTAGTTCTAATCTGACCAGGTCGTTTAGCTACGTCATCTTTGATTAGTTTTTCAAATTTGAGATTATTTAATTTATCTGCAATCTTTTGCTTGAATTCTGTTGTTTTATTTTGCAACTCTTCATCACTCAATTTGGAGATAGAGTTTTCAAAAGAATTAATCTGCTCAACAATAGGTTGATATTTTTCGAGGATTTTACGATTTGGATCTCCAGTAAATAGCTTTATTAGTGCGTTTATCACATAGTGATTATAGCATTTGACTAAATTTCAAAGTCCTTTAACAAAGTTCTTAGTTTTTGAAGTATCTTCATATGCAACTGAGAAGTCCTAGATTCAGAAACATTCAAGACTTCGCCAATCTCTTTAAAAGTGAGCTTTTGATAATGATATAAGGCAACTATCAAGCGTTCTCTAGGATTGAGAGCGTCAATGGCTTTAGCAAGTTTTTCTCTTAAAATACCTTTTTCAGTATAGTCTTCTTGACTTTGTGAATCTGATGCAAGATTATCAACAAGCGCTGTTCTTGACTCCTCAAATGGTTTGGTCATTTCGGTAGAATCAAGCGAAAAAACTATAGCACTAGCTTCACGTTGAATACCTCTTAAATCAAGATTATCAATATTTAAAGCTTGTTGTACTTCTTCATCAGAAGGTGAACGCCCAAGGGTTCTTTCTAATGTCGAAACAGCTTCCTGGAATCTTTTTACTCTGGTTCTTCCAGTTCTAGAAAGGAAATCTCTTGATCTC
>JAJTHA010000012.1 GCA_021299565.1 Candidatus Caenarcanales bacterium | reverse complement strand
TTCTTCAGCGTCTTCCTCGTCATCAGGATCAATCTCTAAAAAAATAGTTTGAGTATCAAGATTTTTTTCAAAAAACTGCGACTCCATGAGCTCATCATCTGATGGATCTTCTTTTAGGAAAAAATCGTTATTATCAAGGTCTTTTGACATGCTACAAATTAAAATACTAGCTTGCTTTACAATTCCTAGCCAGTATTTGTTTGATTATCTTGATCGAGTCTTCTATTTCTTTATCCGTATTTTGCTTAGAAAGAGAAATTCTAATTGCTTTTTTTGCTCTGCTCTCATCTATCCTACAGGCTCTCAAAACAAATGAACTCATTATCGAAGCGGGCTCATTACTTAGTTTGCCGCTTGAACAGGCTGAACCGGAAGATATCTCAAGCCCAGCAAGATCACACTGCAAAACCATCGCTTCACTATTTAAATTGCAATTAATAAAACTTAAGTTCAAATTTCCCAAAACTCTTGAAGTTTCAGAAATTAGTTCTGGTCCATTAAGTATTGCTTCTGATTTAAGACCATCATAAAGTTTTTTTGTGAGTTCGAAAATTTTCTTTTTATCAATTTTCTGTGTTTCAATTAAGCGCGCTAAGGCAAGAACGCTAATTAGGTTTTCTGTGCCTGCCCTCAAAGCAAATTCTTGATTGCCTCCTACAATTGGGATTTTGTCGCTAAGAGCAAGATGATTTTTGAATTTGTCAGAAAGATACAAAAAACCCAAGCCTTTTGGTCCATGGATTTTGTGAGATGCAAATGAAGCCGAATCTAATAATGAAGCTTTGAAATCATGCTTAATAAAAGTTTGCACACAATCACTATGAAAAAAAACTTTTGGGTATTTTTTACAAATTGACGAAATCTTTTCCAAATCTTGAATAGTGCCAATCTCATTATTGCCATGCATAATGCTTAGCAAAATAGTTTTTGAGTTATGCTCTTTTAGTAGTTCTTCAATTTGAGCAAGATTGACAAAACCTTCTTGAGACAAATCAAGCCAGATGGTCTTGATATTTGTGCTTTTAATCGCTTCAAGCATACAAGAATGCTCAAAAGGCGTCGTTATAATCAAATCAAAATGCGCGGCTTTGGCTATAAAGTTATTTGCTTCACTTGCGCCAGAAGTGAAAATAATGTTTTCATTTTTAGCATCGATGTGATTTGCAACTATTTGTCTAGCTTCCTTCAAGAGTCTAGAAGCTTTTCTGCCAGAAGCATGTAGACTACTTGGATTTGCAAAAATCTTTTGGTTTAATTCAAAAATATATTCATTGATACTCGGATCAAGTGGGGTCGTTGCAGCATTATCAAAATATATAGTCATTTATGAAACTATATAATCATAATACCTAGAGGCATCATCTATGTATTTTTTCTTTTCTAGATATGTACCAGGGAAAAATCCTCTTTTAATTCCATACATTATTATTTTTTTTAATGTTTTGGGGCTAAAGCCACAAGAATCATGGGCCAGCAACAGTTCTTTGGTAACAGTAGTATTTGAAACCAAACGATTATCAGTGCAAATTGCAACGCTAAGACCAGCAGCGAGCATTTTATTTAATGAATGATTTTTCACATCATTAGCTAGTAAAGGGAGGGTTTGAAGATTACTGGTGAGGCAAACTTCAAGTGTTATGCGTCTTTCAGCTAGATACTGAACAATATTTTTAACGTATTCTTCTGCCTCCGATCCAGTTTTGTTGATGACCATGGCAGTATTGAAAAGATGTAGACCATGTCCGATTCTGTCAGCATGCAAATAAGTTAGAGCTTGAAAAATACTAGCCGGTCCGTAAGCTTCACCAGCATGAACGGTTTTGTATAAAAAGTTTTTGTGCGCATAGATAAAAGCATCTTGATGATCAACAGCCGGAAAACCATCTTCTGGACCTGCTAGATCAATAGCCATGATAGGAATATCATGCTTTTGTTTGGTTACCACTGCGCAAGTAGCAGTTTCCAAAGATCTTTGTGGATCCCACATACGCATACAACAAATGATGTGCGAATAAACAAAAGCTGGATGAACTATGTTTTCAGGGACTTTATTGAAACGCAATTCCTGATTGATTTTGTCGATAATAATATTGATTTCTTTTTGGGCTTTTTTCATGCCCCTATCAACTGCCAAAATCACTTCGTGAGCTTTTAGTTTGTTTCCTTTGAGTAGTTCGGGCGAATATCTCGGTTCAACGTAAATCACTCCATCATGAAAACAATCCCAGGCAAATTCATAAGCTGTTCTTTCAAGCGCCTCAGCATCTTGCATGACAGCACAAGTGTATTTGAATCCTTCTAAATATTCAGGCAGATTTTGATAATTAGCTTTAAAAACCAGCTCTTTTAATCCATCCTCACTGTAAGAGGGGAGTTCCACTTTAAGTTCTTTTGCTAAATCAATAATGGTTGCAAGTCTGAGTGATCCGTCTAAGTGGACATGCAGGTCAGCTTTTGGGAGCTGCTTGATGCTTTTGGCAAGGTCTTGCATGGGATTATTATACAGTAATTATAAGTATTATTAGAGTTAAAGACAATTTGTGGGTAACTACTTCGCATTAGCCAAATCTATAACTATAAAGTCACTCCGAGACCTGCATCGCAGGTCGTGGGAGTCCACGATGCATCAGGTAAGCTGGATTGCCACGCCGCTTCGCGGCTCGCAATGACTTTAAATTATACTTTCAAGCTTACGGCAACTGAGTAGTTACGTTTGTGGATTATAGTCAATAAAATCATATTGAACTATTGAGGCTCTTCAATTTTTTGACAGAAAATATCTAATTTAAATCCAGCTTTCTCCATTAACCTTGGTAAATCATAGGCATCAAAAATCTTTTGAGATAAACCATTTTGTTTGAATATCTTGTCCCCCAGGTCAAAGGCAAATTTTTTAAAAGGTCCCAAAACTTCTTTTTGCCAATCTAAAGCAAGCTGCCATCTGTCTTTGAGGACTTCACAAATTGCTTTGGCGTTTTCAAGAATTTCTTTGGGTGTGCTTCCGTCACGACCTCGCATACCACAAAGATGCATTTCTAAATTTTCAGAAAATTCATCCCCCAAAAGTAACCTAAAAATTACAACTGAATCAAGAAAATGACTCCGCATTTCAGGAATCGACACTTGAGGCAGTTGATGCTTCTGAAGTGCTTGCTCATATTCTTTTTGAATACCAAACAGATTGCTGGCATCAAAGTTTTTAGTCATTTTGACAATTTTGACTCTAAGAAACTCGCTAACAGCATCATATGCAAAAGCAAATTGATCCTTAGCAGTATCGATACCCACAAGAATGTCTTCGAAACTTTTAGCAATTGCTCCCCATAACTGTTCATGAATATTTTTTCGTTTATCTAGTTGATAGCTTATGCGAGCGAATGCTTGCAAGAAATCCAGAAAAGCAGCTTGCTCATAAGTAATATTATTTAATTGCCAAAAATCTTGAAGTTCTTTTCTTTGTTTTTGATAAAATCCCAAATTACTCATTTCAATAATAGCTTTTAGATCTAAGGGCTCTTTGCTCTCAAAATCACCTTTACGCTTCTCCAAAAAAGACACAAGAGATTCTTCCTGCTTAAATAGCTCTTCCGAGGCAAAGGAAACCGCATTATCTCTTAGGTTTTGTGCGTAAGCAGCCAAATCATCATATTCAAGCTCGCGATTTTCATCTACCTTAGCAAGGCTACACTTAGAGTCTCTTTCAGACCTCAGTCTTTGAAATTGTTTGATAAGAGTATTATGAAAAAGCTCTTTCATACCAAAAAAACTTTAACATCCAACTAATCGCTAATGGGTTAAGGGCTGCACCTAGACATCCAAAACAGCAAAATCAGCATACTCTTCGATAAATGCTTTACGTGGAGCGACAACATCGCCCATCAACATATCAAAGATACGACTTGCATCTTGAGCATCCTCAAAACTTACTAATTTTAAAGTTCTAGTCTCTGGATTCATAGTTGTTTCCCAAAGCTGAGCAGGCATCATCTCACCAAGACCTTTAAATCTCTGTAATTGAGCCTTCTCGCCGATTTCAGCAAGTGCAAGCTCTAATTGGTGATCAGAATAAACATATCTGATTTTTTTCTTGTGCTCAATTTTGTAGAGAGGAGGCTGTGCGATAAACACATGACCATTCTCAATAATTTGACGAGCGTACCTAAAGAAAAATGTCAAAATCAAAGTTCTAATATGCGCACCATCCACGTCAGCATCTGTCATGATGATTACTCTTTTGTAACGCAATTTTTTAAGGTCAAGATTGGACGCATCCATTTTCAAAACTGCTTCAGTTTTTTTATCATCTTCTTCCTGAGGAACAAGACCAATAGCCTGAATCATAGATTGAATCTCTTGATTGTCGTAAAGCTTATCAACGGTAGCTTTTTCTACGTTTAGGATTTTACCTCTAAGTGGAAGTATTGCTTGATAATTTCTATCTCTACCCTGCTTAGCAGAGCCGCCCGCTGAATCTCCCTCAACTAGATAGATTTCACACAAATCAGGATCAGTGTTTGAACAGTCAGCAAGTTTACCAGGAATACCGGAAGAACTTTCAAGAGCTGATTGTCTACGAACCGCATTGCGAGCCTTTTTAGCTGCCTCGCGCGCTTTTGCAGAAAGAAGAGCTTTGTTGATGATCAATTTTGCATCTTTAGGATGTTTGTCTAACCAATCACTAAAGTGATCTCCAAGTATTTGCTGAACAGCCGAACTCGCTTCGTTATTGAGAAGCTTAACCTTGGTCTGTGACTCAAACTGAGGATCTTTGACTTTGACAGAAATTATCGCAGTGATTCCCTCACGCACATCATCACCAGTGAGATTTTCTTCTTTGTCTTTAATGACCTTAAGTACACGAGCGTAATCATTGATGATACGAGTAACCGCCACTCTAAAGCCCTGCATATGCGTTCCACCATCAGGGTTATTGATGTTGTTAGCAAAAGTCAAAACGCTTTCGTTGTAGTTTTCTGTATACTGCAAAGCAATCTCAACAGCTACATCTTGATGAACTCCCTCGCAATGGAAAACCTGTTTGTGAATTGGTACACGCGTTTCATTCAAATAATTAACATAGCTCACTAAGCCATCTGGATTGTAATAAGTCTCAGTACGATGAGGGTCCGATTCTTTGAGTCTTTCATCCGTGAAAACAATTTTTAGACCTTTATTCAAAAAAGTCATCTCTCTCATGGTGTTAGCCAGGGTTTCACGATTAAATTTCGGAGTATGCTCTTCTCCATCAGCATTAGTTTCTTTGAAAACTTCACTATCAGGCCAGAAAGTAACTTTGGTACCTTGTTGGTCTGTTGTGCCGATTTTTTTGATTGGCTCAGAAGGCGCACCTACAGCATGCCCCTTGCTTGGTCTGCCTCGAAACTCAACGAAATAAGCTTGTCCATTTTGATAAACTTCAACGTGTAATTTTTCTGAAACAGCATTAACGCAACTTGCACCTACGCCGTGCAATCCGCCTGAGACTTTATAACTTGAATTTTCGCCGCCGAATTTACCACCGGCGTGAAGCACCGTAAACACAGTCTCAACGCCTGATAAACCAGTTTTCTTGACTATATCAACAGGAATACCTCTACCGTTATCCTGGACACTAATTGAGCCATCGTTATGAATATTGACTAAAATCTGATCGCAATAACCAGCCAAAGCTTCGTCCACTGAGTTGTTAACAATCTCATAAACGCAATGATGTAGAGCTTTATGATCAACACCACCAATGTACATTCCGGGTCTTTTACGAACTGCTTCTAGACCTTCTAGAACTTCAATGTTTTGTGCTGAATATTCTGCTTTAGCTTTTGTTGTATTACTTGTCATTGTTGGCATAATTTCTTTGATAGATATATTCTACTACATCTAGTACTTGATTATATTGCAAGAATATTTAACAAAAATTTACTGAAATAGACTTGCTGTAAAATCGTTCAGAGCAAGTCTAGTAGGTGTCTATCATTGCACCAGCACAAACCAATACTTGTCCCGATACATATGAAGAAAGATCTGAAGCAAAAAACAAAGCTACATTAGCGATGTCTATTGGCTTGCCCATGCCTTCTTCTCTGTTTAAGCCTGTTTGAGAATAAAGCATCTGAATCATTTGCATTTGCTGTTCAGGAACGCCTAATTTAGGATCATCTGAAGGTGCGCTTGTTAAACGAGTTTCAACGAAACCAGGAGCAATAGAATTACAACGAATATTAAATCTAGCCCACTCTTTGGCTACAGTACGAGTCATACCATTGATACCAGCTTTGGCTGCAGCGTAATTGATCTGCCCTGCGTTGCCTTTAACTCCTGAGGTTGAAGATACGTTGATAATAGATCTCGTTCTAGGAGCAGGTTTCTCGTCTTTGGCAACATCTCTCATTGCTGGCACGCTAGCTTGAATCATATTGTAAGTGCCTTTCATGTTGACATCAACAACGAAATCCCACTCAGCTTCAGTCATCTTGTGAATCACAGCATCTCTAGTAATACCTGCAACGTTGGCTATGACATCGATTGAACCGCCACCCAGATCCATGCCTGCTTTGATAATTTTGTCGCAGTCTTCACGCTTGACTATATTTCCAGCGACTATAATTCCTGAACTTCCTGCTGCTTCAACAAGCTTAAGTGTTTCTTGTGCTGGCGCTGCATCAATATCAGCGATAACAATTTTGGCACCGTGTTCGGCGAATAGTTTGGCTGTCGCTTGACCTATGCCTCTGCCTGCGCCTGTAATAACTATGACTTTGTTTTGTAAAAGTTTCATATTATTAATTGAAGCATGGATTTTCTAATACAGATAATATGTCAGGCGGGGCGCATGCTTTTAAATTCACTGATAATATAATTAGTATAAATGGCAACAAGTAAAAAAGTAGTTATAGTAGGTGGCGGATTGGCTGGTTTATCGGCAGCACTCAAAGCAGCCCAAGCAGGACTCGAAGTAGATATATTGTCCCTAGTCCCTGTTAAGCGTTCTCACTCAGTATGCGCTCAAGGTGGTATTAACGCTGCCAAAAATATCAAAGGTGAAGGCGATTCTACTGACAAACATTTTTATGACACAGTTTACGGCGGAGATTTTTTGGCTAACCAAGGTCCAATCAAACGTATGTGTGATGCGGCTCCTGGCATCATCGATATGTACGCAAGATTTGGAGTGATGTTTAATCGTACTCCCGAAGGAAATTTGGATTTCAGAAGATTTGGTGGAACTCTTTATCACCGTACAGCATTTGCTGGCGCAACTACTGGTCAACAGTTACTATACGCTCTTGATGAGCAAGTTAGAAGATTTGAAGCTGAAGGCAAAGTCAACAAATACGAAGGCTGGGAAATGCTGTCAAACGTAATTGATGATGATGGGGTTTGCAGAGGAATTGTAGCTCAAAATTTATTGTCAATGGAAATAAGAGTATTTAAAGCGAACGCCGTTGTACTAGCAACAGGTGGTCCAGGACTGGTTTTTGGTAGATCTACAAATAGCGCTATCAATAATGGTATCGCTGCTGCAAGTTCATACAGACAAGGTGTCAAATATGCAAATGGTGAATTTATACAAGTGCATCCAACCGCAATTCCTGGTGTTGATAAAGACAGACTCATGTCAGAATCAGCTCGTGGTGAGGGTGGTAGAGTCTGGACTTACAAAGACGGCAAGCCTTGGTATTTCTTAGAAGAAAAATATCCAAAATACGGCAATCTAGTTCCTAGAGATATTGCTACTAGAGAAATTTTTGATGTGGTTGTTCACAAAGGACTTGGAGCTAACGGCAAACGCTGTGTCTATCTAGATCTTACGCATAAATCACGCGAAGAACTTGATAAAAAACTTGGCGGAATTCTTGAAATATACGAAAAATTCAAAGGCGTAGATCCTCGTGAAGTGCCGATGGAAGTATTCCCATCAGTGCATTACAGCATGGGCGGACTTTGGGTTGACAATGACAAACAAATGACTAATATCCCTGGATTATTTGCTGCTGGTGAATGTGAGTATCAATACCACGGGGCTAATAGACTTGGAGCTAATTCACTACTCTCTTGTACTTTCGGTGGACTTGAAACAGGAAAAGCCGTTGCAGAATACTTCAAGGGCTTAAGCAAATCTGTTGATGATATCAGCGAAGATACTTTCAAAAAACAAGTTAAAACCGAAGAAACTATGATCACAGACATCATGAAAAGAGATGGCAAAGAAAATGCTAGAGCAATTCATATAGAGCTTGGTGACTTGATGACAGAAAATGTTACCGTCGTAAGATACAACAAAAATCTTGAAAAAACTCTGACGAAAATTTCTGAGTTAGATACAAGACTAAAAAATATCAAAGTGCCAGACACAGGTAAATGGGCAAATCAAAGCTTGCTTTATACACGTGAAGTAGAATACATGATTGATCTAGCTAAATTGATTACCAAAGGTGCTCTTAACCGTAATGAGTCTCGTGGTGCACATTACAAACCTGATTTCCCTGATAGAGACGATACGAGCTGGCTCAAAACTACTATCGCTACCTACAAAAATGGTGATCCTGAAATTAGTTATGAAGACGTGGATATCAGTCTCCAAAAACCAGTAAAAAGAGATTACAGCAAATAATGTCACAAGCGCATGACATCAAAAAAGAACCTTTTCATATCTATACCGCAATAGATATATTGAATGAGCAATGTGTGAGATTGCAAAAAGGAGATTTTGATGCGAGCACCGTCTACAACAAAGATCCGGTTTTTGTTGCTAAACGCTGGAAAACTCTTGGAGCTAAATTTTTTCACGTGGTAGATCTCGACGGTGCTAAAACTGGCTTGAGAAGTAATTTTGAGATTATCGAGAAAATCATCAAAGAAACCGAAATACCAGTGCAAGTGGGTGGCGGCATTCGTAAAATTGACTCTATGCAACGTTACCTTGATGCTGGTGCCAAAAGAGTAGTAATTGGTAGCATTGCGGTTAAAGAACCAGAGGTGCTAAAAGAAGCACTTGATAAATTTGGACCAGAAGCAATAGTGCTTGCTTTAGATTGCCGTAATGGCTTTGTCTCGACTGAAGGATGGCTTGAAGACTCTCACCTGAAGCCTCTTGAAGTGATCAGCAAATTTAAACCTCATGGACTCAAATACATGCTTTATACAGATATTGATAGAGATGGTATGCTGCAAGGTCCTAATATTCATGCACTAGAGGAATTGTTGAAGTTCGTTCATATACATTGCATTGCCAGTGGAGGTGTAAGCTCCATCGATGATGTTAAAAAACTCAAAGAACTTCGTAAAAAAGATCTAACTATAGACGGAGTAATTATTGGTAAAGCTCTTTACGACATGAAAATCAATTCAAAGCAGCTTTATTCAGACGAGATATATTCTTGATTCAATGAAAATTATTTATCAAAGCGCTAATCAGGAAAATCAACTAGCTCCTAGTGCTGTTGCTCTTGGTATGTTTGATGGCGTGCATCTGGGTCACCAAGAGGTTTTGAAAAAAGCCGTTCAATACGCACAAGAGCATAATCTCCAATCGGCTGTTGTCACTATGGATGATCATCCTTGCAAACTTACTAAAAACTGCATGCCACTTTTAATCACTCCACTTCAATCTAAATTAATTGCTTTAGAGAAACTGGGTTTTGATGTAGTTTATGTTTTGCATTTTGATGAAACGCTAATGAACACAAGAGCTCAAGATTATTTGCAAAAATTTCTAATAAATATCATGAACGCCAAATATATCGTCACTGGCTATGATCATTATTTTGGCAAAGATAGAGAGGGCAGTCCCGAATATCTACGCAATTGGGGTTTGAAAAACCATACTGAAACTCAATTGGTGCCAGCTTTTAGCTTGGGGCAAACCTTAGTCAAAAGTTCAATTTTAAGAGATCTCATTTCTCAAGGCAAAATCAAAGAAGCCAATTTATATCTTGGCTACAATTTTTTTATTTATGGCAAAGTCATTAAAGGCAAACAACTAGGTTCGCAAATAGGTTTTCCTACAGCCAATATTGAAACAGCCGAGCATCAACTACTGCCCGCAACAGGTGTCTATGAAGCAAAGACATACATTGATGGCAAGACTTTTGAAGTTGCCGTCAATATTGGCTATAGACCTACCGTGGATCAGAATACTAAGCTTAGTGTAGAAGCGCATGTGATTGGTTTTAGTGGGGATTTATACAATAAATTTTTGAATATTGAATTTATCAATAAAATTAGAGAAGAAAAGAAATTCAATTCTATTGAAGAGCTAAAGCAACAAATTAAATTTGATATAGAGATGATTGAATGCAAAAATCTAAATCAATAAATATAATCGGCGCAGGTGTCTCTGGCTTGGTAGCTGCATGCTATCTGAGTCAAGCGGGCTTCGATGTTAATGTTTTTGAGAAAAATAATTCCATAGGCGGCAGGGCTAGGGTCTTTGAAGCACAAGGGTTTAAATTTGACATGGGCCCTAGTTGGTACTGGCTACCAGACGTATTTGAAAAAACTTTTGCTGATTTTAATAAAGAAGTCAAAGATTTTTATCTGCTCAATAAGCTCGATCCTTCTTATAGAGCGTTTTTCGGAGATAGAACAGTTGATGTACCTTATGGACTTGAAAGGTTCTATCAATTGGCGGATGAACTAGAGAAAGGATCAAGTCATAAACTAAAAAACTTTTTCAAAGAAGCCGAGCTCAAATACAAAATTGCTGTTGATGAAATTTGTACAGAGCCAGGATTGAGTCCCTTGGAATTCGTGAAGCTAAAATATCTAAAAGCCTTCTTGAGTTGTGATTCACTTAGTTCAATGAGAAAGCATATACTCACATATATTTCAAATGACTATCTCAGACAGATACTTGAATTTCCTATTCTTTTTTTGGGCACAGAAGCTAATAGCACTTGGTCTCTCTATAGTTTTATGAATCATGCTGACAGTGCGCTTGGTACTTGGTTTCCAGTTGGTGGTATTCATCAAGTCCCGAAAGCATTTATGGCTTTAGCCGAGGAACTAGGCGTTAAGATTCATATCAATAGTCCAGTTGATGAACTAAAAATAAATGACAAACAAATTACACTTACTGTAAATAACCAGAAAAACAATTGTGACCTGGTTTTGGCTAGTTGTGATTATCATCACTTTGAACAAAAAATTCTACCTGAAGAATTGAGAAATTATCGATCGAAAAATTACTGGGACGAGAAAGTCTTCTCCCCAGCTGTTTTGGCAATATATCTTGGATTAAATAAAAAACTCAAAAATATTGTGCATCATAATATTTTCTTTGATCATGATTATGATTTGAACGCTGCCGATATTTACGAAAATCATAGGTGGCCGGAAAAACCTTTCATCTACTTGTCAGCGCCAAGCAAGACTGATACTAGTCTTGCACCAGATGACAGTGAAAATATATTTATTTCTATGCCAATTGCAACGCATCTTGAGGACAATGATGAAATAAGAAAAAAATATTTTGATTACCTGATTTCAAGACTAGAAAAAATTATTGGTGAAAATATCAAAGAGAATATTGTATTTTCTAGAATTTATTGCATAAAAGATTTTGAACAAGACTATAATTCTTTTGGTGGTAATGCTTTTGGGCTTGCCAACACTCCTCTGCAAACTCATTTTTTGAGACCATCAATTAAAAACAAAAATGACTCTAGGATATATTATTGTGGGCACAATACCGTTCCAGGACCAGGTTTGCCGACAGCAATATTGTCAGGCAAATTAGTTGCAAAACAAATCATAAAAGAACATGCTTAGAGAAAGTTTTAAAATCTGGATTTTGATCATACTGCATACAGTTGGATTAATTGGATTGAACTCTCCTTATAAAGAATTGTTTTTTAATTTAAGTGCAATCAACCTATTGATAACAGCTTGGCTATTGCTTGATAACTTGGGCAAAAAAGAAATCTGGTTTTATGCGATAGTATTTCTACTAAGCTTTGCAATTGAAGCAATTGGTGTTGCTACTCGTTTCCCTTTTGGTCATTATATTTATGGGCATAATTTAGGTCCAAAAATTTTTGATGTGCCTTTAGTAATTGGTCTTAATTGGGTAATACTTTTGCGAGCTGCTTTAAGTACTTGCTCAAATAACTATTTTTTGGCAGCAATATTAATGACCACAATAGATTTTTTTATTGAGGCTAAAGCTCCCAAGCTTGGATATTGGTTTTGGCACACTAAGCAGATACCCATGGCAAATTACATTGCTTGGTTCGTTATAGCTTTGATTTTTGGTTTGGCTCATCATTT
>JAJTHA010000218.1 GCA_021299565.1 Candidatus Caenarcanales bacterium | reverse complement strand
TTTCATCAGGTGCATTAATATGCAAATAAGCACTATATGCAGCCCCGATACTCCCTAGAGGATCCATGAGACCTATTTGAAGCATGCCAGGAATAGGATTAGAACAAAAATCTATACTAGAAATCATTTTAGGTAAGTAGTTCTCAAGTATTCTTTGGTTCTTCAAAAAAGCATTTCTAAAATGTCTATTTGCCTTGTACTTATCCATATAAGGCGAATGCTCTAATTCTTCTTGATAAGCACTTAAAAACTCAGCCGAAAAATCTCTGTTTTTGAAAGCATCGATAAGAACTTCAGCAGCGATATAACCAGACTCCATTGCCTTATCAACTCCAGCAAGAGCTTTCATGTCAAGTAAGCCAAGCGCATCACCCAACAATAAAGCACCATTAGCCTGAAAAGCTGACGGCAAGCTCGCTTGACCACCTTCAGGAAGCACAGCCGCACCATAATGCAGAAGCTCTCCTCCTTTAAGGATTTTTTGTAACCAAGGATGTTTTTTGTATTCTTGTAATTGTTTTTGTGGATGGATATTTGGGTTGTGAGAATCCAAAGAAATCACCAAACCAATGGTAAGTTTTTTGTTATCAAGTCCATAAACAAAACCACCACCAAGAGTTCCATCCAGTGTTGGATAGCCCAAAGTATGAAATACCTTGCCTTTCATAGACGGCACATTATCAGCAAGCTTCCAAGTTTCTTTGACACCTACTGACCATAATTGAGGGTTTTTCTGAAGACCAAAATGATTAATTACATCTTTAGAGACAAATCCTTTATCCGCAAAACAGAAAACCGATCCATAAATATTGTCTTCAAGTTCATCTCCAGTATTTGAAACTTTGACTCCGACAACTTTATTGTCTTCAAAAATAACTTTAGTCGCAGGAAAACCATTGAACATATCAATAGTAATATTTGGGATATCTTTTGATTTGGTTTGCAGTGTATTTGCCATCCACTCAACTACGTTAGATAAAGTAAGGATGTAATATCCTTCTTTCACAAACTCTGGCAAAAGCGCTCTTGTTAAAGAAGCTGGCATATCAAATTTTTTCTTATAACCCAAAATCGAAAAATGACTTTCATCACAAATAGCTTCAATCGGCATATTGTCTGCAATGTGATTAGGGAAAACTTTATCAAAAATAGATTTAGTTACGACTGCACCTGAAACTATATGACCACCAAAACTTTCTGCTTTTTCTAGAATAGCCACCGACAAATGCATACTTGGATGATCTTTCATCAAGTCGCATAACCTATGAGCCAAAGACAAATTTGAAGGACTCCCACCTACCAAAACCAAATCATAAGTGATTTTGTCTTTGGATTTTGTTTTTGATTGTTTTGATTGTATTTCTGTTGTTGCCATAAAAACCTCACACTGAAACTGTTTGACGATTAAGTGCTTTAACTTGCTTAATCATTTCTGGAATAACTTGATATATATCACCAACTATTCCGTGCGTTGCAAATGAAAATATAGGCGCATCAGGATCTTTATTAATTGCAATAATGCAATCAGATTTTTGCATACCTACTCTATGTTGAAGTGCTCCAGAAATACCACAAGCTATATATAGCTTGGGTCTGACTGTTTTGCCGGTTTGACCGACTTGATATGGATATGAAATCCAGCCCACATCAACCGCCTTACGAGAAGCACCAACAACAGCATTATTAAAACAAGAAGCTAGTTCTTCTAATAATTTGAAACCCTCTTGAGAACCAAGTCCAAAGCCACCAGCGACGATTACATCAGCTTCGCTGATATCCACTTTAGTGCTTTCTTCACGCAAAATTTTTGCAATTTTGACTCTGAAATCTTCTTCTTTTAGGTTAACTGCGATCTTCTTGATCTCAACACTAGCTTGGTCTTTTTCTACTTTTGCTGGTAATTGAAAAACTCCAGGTCTAATAGTTGCCATTTGAGGATCTTTCCATGGTCCTAGAATTCTTGCTTTAAGAGATTCACCGAAGCTTGGTCTATTTGCATAAAGACATTCTGGGAAGTAACCAATTTTGGATTTATCAGTACCTGCTTTGTGTTCATATGGTCCAATGTCCAGTTCAATAGTATCTGCTGTTAGTCCAGTTTGAAAATAAGCTGCAATACGTGGAGCAAGATCCCTACCTGTAGTTGTAGATCCCATCAAAAGTGTATGAGGAGGCGTTTTCCAAGTATCAAGCTCATCCAAAATAACTCTTCGATAAGGCAGTGTTTTGTATTCTGCAAGCTCTGGATGATCTGCAATATAAATTTTGTCAGCACCAGCTTCAATCACTCTTTGAATTTGAGAGTCCATATTGTGACCAAGAATAAAACAACTTAATGGCGAACCTAGTTTATCAGCCAGCTTGCGTCCCTCACCCAAAAGTTCAAGAGTGACTTTTGCGATCACACCATGAATTTGTTCAGCTACTATTAAAACTTCTCCTGCCATGATTTTATACCTTTAAAAATTCTTTCACCAAATTACTCTCTGCACTAAGCACCTCAGAAACCAATTCCAATGCGCTTTTACCTTGGTGCATTTTACAGTTACCGCCAACTGTACCGATTTTCCAAGTCATAGAAACAATTGTTGGAGATCCAGCAAGACCACATTGAGCATCATCTGCTCCAACTTGAGCTAGATCAACAACTTCAAGAAATTCTTTTTGAAGTTTTTCGCTACGTTTAACTTCTTGTACGAATTTTGCTCCGCGTAAAGTTTTGAATTTGAGTTTTTTGTAGCTATTAGCAACGGTCAACAGTGCTGGCAATTGAGCTTCAACTTCCATCGCGCCGCCTTCAATTACTTTGCGAGCATGAACAATATTGTTTTCAATTTTGAAATCTTCTACATAAGTCACTTGAGTCAAATCCAATCTCTCACAGATTTCTGGACCAACTTGAGCAGTATCTCCGTCTGTAGTTTGCAAACCACAGAAAACCAAGTCAGGGTTACCATCGCGTTTAAATAAATACTTGAGTGTCATTGACAAAGCATAAGCTGTCGCCAAAGTATCTGAGGCAGCGAGTTTGCGGTCAGACAAAATGCAGGTGTTGTCAATGCCATGTCCAAGCGCTTGATACAAAATATCAACAGCCGGTGGTGGACCCATAGTAACTGCCGTGATTCTAGAATTAGGTCCGCCCATAGCTTTAGCATTGAGTGCGGCTTCCATTGCAAAAGCATCAAAAGGATTGAGCATTTTGCCGGCTTTAGCCCTATCTATAGTACCGTCTGCGTTAACTCCGGCCTTAGATCTTGTATCTGGAACTTGTTTGATTAAAACGTAAATGTTGAGGTCTTTGTTGTTAAAGTTTGAGCTCATGTAAAAGATTATATAGTCAAAATTTCTTTTTCTTTAGCAGAGGCCATCTCATCTATTTTTTTAATAAAATCATCAGTAATTTTCTGTACATCGTCCTGTAGTTTTTTCTTCTCATCCTCAGAACCAGCTTCAATTTTTTTGATCTCATCCATCTCGTCTCTTCTTATGTTACGCATGGCAACTTTAGCTTCTTCGGATTGTTTTTTTACTAGTTTCGCTAGTTCTTGTCGTCTTTCTTTGGTTAAATCTGGAATACTGATTAGCAATCTTGAGCCATCATTGGTTGGTGTCAAACCTAAATCACTGTCTTGAATGGCTTTTTCCATCGCCTTGAGAGCGCCTTTATCAAAGGGTTTGATCTCGATGGTTCTTCCATCGACGATTCCTATGTTTGCCATGTTTTTGATAGGAGTTTGTGTGCCGTAATAATCTGCTGAAATCCTGTCTAATATTGCTGGATTGGCTCTACCAGTTCTTATGGTTTTGAGTTCTCTATCGAGTGCTTCTAGGGCTTTGTTCATTCTATCTTTCATAGTACTTCTCTAATATATCATTGTTACTATTAAAGTCACCCTGAGGAGCCCTGAAAGGGCGACGTGAGGGTCCAAGTTGGTTAACAGAGTTGGATCCTTACGGTCGCTTCGCTTCCTCAGGATGACGGCGAACATGAAAAGTAATACCAGATTAAGAAACAAAAAATGTTCTTTATATAAATAGTTTTTGTGTTAAATTAAGAACGTCATGAACAGCGTCGTTTCTTTAGCATTAGTATCAGCAATTTTAGCAATAATCGCAGGTTTATCATACGCAGTATGGATTTATAAACTTGACACCGGCAGCCAAGCCATGAGAGATATTGCAGCCGCGATACAAGACGGTGCCAAGGCATTTTTAAATAGACAATATAAAACAATAGGCATGGTAGGTGCAGTACTCGCTGTCTTGCTTGCAATTTTCTTAGGCAAAACTATCGCTCTAGGATTCGTTATTGGTGCAGTTCTCAGCGGACTTGCTGGTTTCATAGGAATGAATGTTTCAGTAAACGCAAATATCAGAACAGCTCAAGCGGCTTCAATAAGCATGAAAGACGCTCTCAATGTAAGCTTTAGAGGCGGTGCAGTAACAGGTTTATTAGTAGTAGGTTTGGGGCTTTTGGGCGTTGCTGGATTCTATGGATATCTACAAGCAGTTAATCCTGGTGCTACAGAAGATAACGTCTCTGCCTTAATAGGACTAGCTTTTGGCTCATCTTTGATTTCTGTTTTCGCAAGATTGGGTGGTGGAATTTTTACTAAAGGAGCTGACGTTGGA
>JAJTHA010000071.1 GCA_021299565.1 Candidatus Caenarcanales bacterium | reverse complement strand
TTTTGACATTGCTCAAATTGAATAATGTCGTAAAAGCATCTTTGCTAGATGCTTTTGTTTGAAAGCTAATACTTATAATTAATGCTATTAAGAGCTTCACTATTATATTATTTCATGAAAGTTCAAATTGGCAACTAAGTTGCAAAGCGTGACTCTGATTGATTTATATGCAAACTCCGCTACCAATAATTTTCTGCCATGTACCATTTAAGTAAATGCAGTAGGCTTTAGTGCCAGTACTATCGATATAAATATCACCTTCAGCTGGGCTAGGTGGTGGGCTTGCTGTTGGCTCAAGTCTCATGACACTTGAGATATGAAGAGCTCTTTGAGGGTTTGTTACTCCAATACCTATTTTTGCATTTAGTCCGTCATCAATTTGTTTCCCATAAATAGCACTTCCAATAACCAATTGGTTATCGCCATCACCAGGAAAACTTGCATTGTGTCCTATCGCGATATTAGTACTGCCAGTAACAATTTGAGCACCACTATTATTGCCAATAAAAATATTATTTCCACCAGTTAGATTGTTTAATCCAGCTTTGTTGCCAACCCCTATATTGCCTTGCCCACTAGTGTTGCCATTAAGACTATTCACGCCAATTGCGGTATTACTTATACCAGATAAGTTGTTGAGTAAGCTTGACGCACCAATGGCTGTATTAGCAGTAGAGCCTCCAATAGGAGCAAAATTCTTTAAAGAGTTGCTTCCGATCGCAGTGTTGTTGGCTCCAAAACTATTAGATCTCATTGCTTCTGCCCCAAATGCTACGTTGCCACCTCCGGTTGTATTATTTAATAAACTCTGACTGCCTGCGGCTGTATTGCCCCCACCACTCGTGTTATTGAGCATAGATTGATAGCCAATTGCAATATTATTGATCCCGCTTGTATTATTGGCTAGTGCCTGATGCCCCATAGCAGTATTATTGTCGCCATTACTATTTAACTCTAAAGCTTTATAACCCAATGCAGTATTGTTTGAACAGTTGGAGCCACAATTTTTTAAAGCATCTATTCCAACTCCAGTCGCATAATTGCTTCCTGGATTAGCATTTACAGCACCGGTTCCGATTAGGAGATATCGACTGGAGTCAGATTTACCATCCACGAGATCATCAATACCAATAGCCCCTGCAGCGGGAGGAATAGTCGTTATATCATATTGCACTCCGCTATCATCAAGGAACATCAAGTTTGATGTAGCTCCGTTGACATATAATCTACCCATGTTAACTGGGTTTGCATTAGGACGACTACCCTCTCTGATTGCAATTGCACCATTAACTGTTAATTTACTACTTGTATTATTAATGCCAATACCAATATTTCTATTAGCTAAATCACCGTAAATAGTGTTGCCTATATTGAGTTGGTTGCTTGCTGTAGCGGAAGGTGCTTGTACACCAGATCCGATGAGAATATTAAAGTTACCACTAGTAATATTCCCGGTATTCGCTCCTAATAAAGTATTGTTGCTACCGGTGGAAGTGTTGCGTCCAGACTCAAAACCAACAAAAACGTTATTTGAATAAGTCGTTAAGCTTGTTCCATTACCTGCGTTGTAGCCAATTGCAACGTTATTGCTTGAACTACCGCTAGCACTTTTGAGAGCATTGTTTCCTAATGCAGTATTGAATTGTCCACTAATATTTTGTCCTAAGCTGTTTGCTCCTACTGCAACGTTTGATGAGCTGGTTAATGAGTTGAACATACTGCTAGCGCCAATTGCGGTGTTTAAATTAGCTCCATTGGATCTCTCCAAAGAACCATTACCAATAGCAGTATTAAAATAGCCTCTAGTGTTTCTTCTAAGGCTGTTCATACCAATGGCTGTGTTTGAATAGCCATTAATATTTGAATATAAACTTCTAAAACCATAGGCAGAATTGCTATAGCCAATAGTGTTTCCGTTCATTGACTCGAAACCAACCGCAGTGTTGAAAGAACCGCTTGTGTTTCTACTAAGAGCTCTGATGCCTAGACCCACATTGAAGTTACCACTTGTATTAGATAAGCCAGAGCCGTTGCCCAAAAATACAGTATCGGCGCCATCTGAAATAGCATCTGTTAATGAATCGATGCTAGAGCTTGAGCTGGAAATGGCAGTAGTGATATCGTAGGCGATACCAGCATCATCCATGAAAAATAAATTTGAAGTTGTTGAATTGACGTATAATTTGCCGAAATTTGCTGTTGAACTTGGTGCTGTTGTTTCTTGAAGTGATAGTCTACCTGAGACTGTTAATTTTTCATTTGGATTAGTAAGACCAATACCAACATTGGTGGTTTGTCCATTTACAAAAAGTTGATTGGTGTTGACTATGAAATCCCCAGCACCAGAGGTTGCAATAATAAAATTATTTCCCGATGCTGGTGTAAAGCTAACTGGACCAGAAGTAACAAAAGTCGCATTTGCTCCAGTGAAAGGAATAATAGTGTCGGCGATTTCAAGATTGCCGTTGACTCTGAGTGTTGAAGCAGCTCCGATTGTAAGAGTGTTGCCGGTGAATTGATCTGAAGCATCAGATCTTAAAAACTGAGTTGAATCAAGAAGATCAATGGTGTCAGCATTGCCGCCGCCTCCTGCCGCAACTTGTAATAAATCAAATTGAATTCCTGAATCATCTAAAAACATCAAATTAGAAGTTGTGCCGTTTACATAAATTTTGCCGTAGTTAGCATTTGCTGTCGGTCTAGTAGTCTCTCTCAATGAGCTTCTTCCTT
Organism: Candidatus Caenarcanales bacterium; assembly: GCA_021299565.1. Taxonomy (GTDB): domain Bacteria; phylum Cyanobacteriota; class Vampirovibrionia; order LMEP-6097; family LMEP-6097; genus JAJTHA01. The sequence goes on along the minus strand of JAJTHA010000071.1, from coordinate 5,982 downwards.
CTATCGTTAATTTTTCATTTGGGCTAACTGTCCCTAGACCAATATTGGTCGTTGAAGTATCAAGGTAAAGTTGATTAGTGTTTACTGCAAAATCACCAGTGCTGCTTAAATTAATGTTGAGCCCTTGTCCTGCCGCTGGAACAAAGCTGATTGCACCAGTAGTTTGTGTAAATGTTGTTGAAGCACCAGTGAGAGAAATATTGGTGTCGGCAATAGCTAGATCACCATTGACTCTTAGAGTAGTGCCAATATTAGTGGTGAGAGTCCCGCTAGTGAATTGATCGGAACTATCTGAGCGTAAAAATTGTAATGAATCTAAACCATCAAGAGTTCCGGCGTTAGCGCCTCCGCCACCTGAACTTGCAAGTAGATCGTATTGAATTCCAGAATCATCTAAGAACATCAAATTGGATGTTGAACCATTGACATAGAGCTTACCGTAATTTGCCGCCAATGCTGGTCGATTACGTTCTCTAAGAGCGGTGTCACCGTTAATAGTTAATTTACTGGTAGTGTTGTTTATTCCTATGCCGATATTTCTACTAACTAAATTACCAAAGATTGAGTTTCCGATATTGAGTTGATCATTAGCGCTAGAAGTGATTTCTGAGCCAATCAAAATATTGTTTCTGACATTGGTAGTGCGACCTGTTTTATAGCCTATGAAAATATTATTATCGCCATTGGATCTATAACCTGCTTCGTAACCCATAAACACACCATTATCAAAAGTTGTACCAGAGAGTCCATTGCCGTTGCCCACGCCTGCTCTAATACCGAGAGCAGTATTTCTTGAGCCATTGTATATATGAGATAAGCTTTCAAAACCAACAGCGGTATTGTCGTTGGCATTACGTTTGGTATATCGTAAGCTATAAGCACCAATTGCAGTGTTAGAATTCCCCGAATTATTATTCAATGCTTTTGTACCTACGGCAGTATTATAATTGCCATTTGTAGTTGAATATAAAGCCTCCCAGCCTACTGCAATGTTTTCATCTCCTTCTCTATTGTTGCGAAGAGCTTCGTAGCCAAAAGCTGAATTATAATCACCATTTTTATTATTAAACATTGATCTATAGCCCATAGCACTATTGAATGAGCCATTCTCATTGTTGAACATAGATTCATGGCCATAAGCCACATTGAAACTTCCTATTTTGTTGTTTTGCAAGCTTCTAACTCCTACCGAAGTATTTTGTCCACCAGTGGTATTCGAGTACAAGCTCATTTCACCAACTGCCACGTTCATGCTTGAATTAGTCGTGTTATATAAGGCTCTATATCCAATAGCAATATTGCTATCCCCATTATTATTGAATCTCATTGCATCGAAGCCTATAGCTACGTTTTGCGCAGAATTATCATCACTATCTCTTAAAGCATTAATTCCAACTCCTGTTGAGCCACTAGCGCCACTATCAGCACGACTACCGGAATTCGCTCCAAGATAAACGGTACTAAATCCGTCTGAAACAGCATCAGTTAAATCATTAATGCTTAAATTCCCAATCGAAAGTAAGCCATTATTAGTCAACCTAACTGCACTCTGATCATCTGCATCAAAATACAATTCACTATCAGTGCTTGAAACATAAAGCTTTCCAAAACCACTAGCAGCAGTGCTTGCAGCCATTTCTTTCATCGCAAAATCCCCATTGACAGCAAGTCTAGCGCTCGGATTAGTAAGGCCGATACCGACATTGCTAGTTGAGGTATCAACGTAGAGTTGATTGGTGTTCACCGCAAAATCACCAGCACCACTTAGTGCGATATTGAGATTTTGACCTGCTGTTGGTGTGAAAGTCACTCCTGTAGCAGAGTTGAAAGATATATCATTGTCGAGAATAGCAAGATCACCATTGACTCTAAATGTAGTTCCATTTTTGGTAGTTAGAGTGCCTGAAGTAAAAACATCACTAGTATCTGATCTCAAAAACTGTGCTGAATCTAACATATCAAGAGTGTCAGCGTCACTACCACCGCCACCACTTGCAGCGGAAAGCAGATCGTATTGTGTCCCTGAATCATCAAGAAACATCAAATTAGATGTTGCGCCGTTGACGTATAATCTCCCGTAATTTATTGTGTTAAGAGGTCTAGAAGCTTCTTTGAGGGCAAGCGCTCTATCAAACATACCAGTACCATTAAAGGCAAAATCAAAATTTGTTGGTGCTGAAGCATAGGAATTATATCCAAAAGCAAATTGACCATTGTCATTTATCAATAATCTTTGAACACCTTCATAGGGGTTAGTTGGATGCAAAAACTGATCACCATTGTTTGAGTATTGGTAGATATAAAACATATTGCCGCCAGTACTAGAATTATCAGAAAAAGATCCAACTGCCCATTTATTAATTAAGCTACCATTGGCTTGAAGCCCTTGAGTCATAAATTGCCTCCAGCCGTTTTCTGCTGGATCAATAGCGCCTAGAGCTATTGAGGGAGTGTTGTAACCAAGTGCTTGCAAAGTAAATTGTGGATTGTTAGAGTTGATACCAACTCTTGTATAATCACCGGAACCACTTATGGTAAAAGCATTCGCTTGAGTACCATTGCGATCTGTAGTACTAAAAGCAAATCCACCAGGGAAATTGGTGTTAGTCTCTAGTTTCTCGAACATGACAGCATCTCTGGAAGAGTTGATATAAGCAGGTTTCATTCTGATCCTAAATCCATCTTCTGCTGCAGCACCATTAATAGTGGAACCTTTAACCAAAACAATATTGTTGTTTGGAGCGAGTCTAATTGGATTATTGAAATAACTATCACCATTGACTCTCAAAATCGTTCCTGTCGCAGTTGTAAGAGTACCTGAAGTAAATTGATCAGAAGTATCAGAGCGTAAAAATTGTAGTGAATCTAAGCCGTCAATAGTGTTTGCATTGCCAGCAGTAATGCCACTAGGGTTGGTCCAAGAACCTGTGCCTGAAACGTTTGATGTGAGAACGTAATTATTGACAGCACCACTAGTCATGGTGAAACCATTGACAGTAGTTGTGCCTCTCACTACAAGTTTAGAACTAGGGCTAGTTGTGCCGATACCAATATTGCTGGTGGAAGTATCTACATAGAATTGATTGGTGTTAACAGCAAGATCACCTGCGCCTGACATATTGACATTGAGATTGCTTCCCGCACCAGGGCTTAGTGTCACAAACCCTGTTCCAGTAAAAGTTGTAGAAGCGCCTGTTAGAGCGATATTTGTATCAGCAATAGCAATATCACCGTTGACTCTCAAAGTCGTACCAATATTGGTTGTAAGCGTGCCGCTAGTAAACTGATCAGAAGTATCAGAACGTAAAAATTGTGTAGAATCAAGTCCATCAAAAGTACTTCCATCAAAGCCACTGCCTCCACCTGCTGCGCTCAGTAAATCATATTGCACTCCAGAATCATCAAGAAACATCAGATTGGAAGTGTTGCCGTTGACGTAAAGTTTACCAAATGTAGAATTGATACCGGGGCGTGAAGTCTCTCTAACAGAGAGGTTTCCGTTGATAGTGACTTTGGAGTTGGGATTAAGAGTGCCAAGTCCAAGGTTTTTGGAAGCTGGGATAAAAACCTGGCCATTGCCCGTGTCAGTAGACGCATTGACTCTATTGGCTAGAGTCAAAAATATCAACAGAATCAAATATATGCGCCTGAAAAGCATATAGCTTAGAATTTATTCCTTTTAAAAATCAGCGATTAACTTAGCTAAATAGAGTAGAAAGTTTAATCGGGCAATGTCATCTAGATCATTTGGATGAGATCAAGAGCAGGTCCCAGCACCAACCATTTTTTGCCAGCTGCCATTGAGATAAATGCAAAATGCTTTTGCGCCATCAGAGTCGACGTAAATATCCCCCTCACCGGGACTGCTAGGGGCGTTAGCTGTAGGATCTATTCTCATTTGTCCAGGATAAATGTGCAAATTCACTCCGGGTGCAGGATTTTGCGCGTTTCCGCTAGTGCCGCCAATTGCAACTTTGCCTGGAGCGTTGGATTGTATTGCATTGCCGATTGTTACTTGCCCGCTTGTAACCCTGTTGTTGTACCAGTTTGGTACTTGATGACCAATGACAATAAAATCAGTACCGTTTTTAATCATGCTATCAGTAGAGTGGGTTCCAATAGAAATATTGCGCTGTCCATTTCTCCAATATCCCATACCCGCACCTAATGAAATATTGTCATTGCCTGTTTGGTTAACTGAGATGTCCCAAGAACCTATTGCAGTATTGCGACTGCCAGTAGTTAATGACTGTAAAGATATAAAGCCTATGCCCACATTATCTCTTGCGCTGCTTATGAAAGGAGTAGTAGAATTTGCCAATAAATTATTGTTGCTATCCTCGTAGAATTTATATGATATTGAAGTATTTCTGCTTGTGTTGGTTGTCTGTAGGCTTTGATAGCCAACAGATGTATTTTGGCTTCCACTAGTATTGCTTTGTAATGCTTGAACACCTATTGCGGTATTGAAATCTCCAGTAGTGTTACTAAATAAAGATGAGTATCCGATAGCAGTATTATTGCTGCATCCAGAATTGCATGAACTTAGGCTATCTATGCCAATTGATGTAATGTATTCACTGCCGGGGTTAGCATCGACACTAAACGCTCCAAGAATAAGACTGCTACTCGAATTACTTTTACCATCAACTAATCCATCTATATTTAAAACTTGTGCTCTTTGAAGTAATTCATATTGAACTCCTGCATCATCTAAGAAAATTAAATTGGAAGTGGTTCCGTTAACATAAAGTTTTCCGTAGCTTGCCGCTGTAACTGGACGAGCTCTTTCTAAAATTGCTATGTCACCATTGGTTTCAAATCGATGAAAAGGTGCATTGGGATTGACTCTTCCGATTCCAATCGCGAAGTTTGAACCATTGCTATCACCATATAAAGTGTTGCCAATATTGATTTCTTTGTGTCCAAAGTGATTTTGCGATTCTACGCCAGAGCCAATCAGAATTTCATTATTGCCAACTGTGTTTCTACCGCTTTGATAGCCAATGTAAGTTGAGTTATTGCCATTGTAAATATTGAAAGCACTTTCATTACCCAAGAAAACGTTATTAAAAAAAGATCTAGAATAAACTATTGGCCAGCTTTCTATCCCTCCAGCACTGCGATAGCCAATTGCAACATTTCTCGCAGAGTTTGCCCCGGCACTATATAAGCTGAAATTACCACCTGCAGTATTTTGATTACCATTTTGCAACCACCATAAAGATTCTTTGCCAATTGCGATATTCTCCTTGCTTTTTTTTGAAAATGACATAGATGCATGTCCAACTGCGGTGTTGAGTTGTCCTCCATTTAATCCTCCTAAAGCATTATCTCCTATCGCAACGTTGAATTGATTATTGTTTGAATTATATTCCGATAAACTAGACGATCCAATCGCTACATTTGCTCTTGAACGATTGCTTTGCATGCTCGATAGACTATCAATACCAAAAGCACTATTGTTATCACCATTTTGTTCATATTGCAAGCTTGAATAACCAACAGCTGTATTATTCACACCATTATTGTCAATATATCTCAAGCTCATAGGACCGAGAGCAGTCGAAAAATTGTTCACGGCATTATTCTGTCCAGACATAGCTCCCATGTATACAGTTCTTGATTTGTTACTAATTGCATCACTAAGAGCATCAATTGAATTAACCGGCGGTGCAATTCGTCTTGTGATATCGTAATTGATACCTGAATCATCTAAGAACATCAAATTAGACGTCGTGCCATTGACATAAAGTTTACCAAAGTTGCTTGTTGAGCCTGGTCTAGAGCTTTCGTTTAGGGAGAGTGTTGAAGCGATGCTTAGTTTTTCGTTTGGATTGCTTAAGTTTATCCCAGTATTGTTGGTGGCACCGTTAACAAATAATTTATTGCCATTGACACTAAAATCACCAGCACCAGAGACTGTGATATTTAAATTCGTGTTGCTTCCTGTCGCAAGTGCAAAAGGTCCATTACTATAAA
>JAJTHA010000143.1 GCA_021299565.1 Candidatus Caenarcanales bacterium | reverse complement strand
CTTAAATTACTTTCTTTAGTGACAGTTGCAGAGACAGAAGCAAATGACAAAGCGCAAATCAATAGAATATATTTTTTCATAATACTAGATGTTTAATTTAGCACAATGGGACTTGAATTTAAGTAAAATTTGCCTTTAGAAACCACGCCTCTAGAAAATATTTGCAAAAACTCTTCATTGACATAAGGCGTTCTATCTGGATACTTACAAATTTGTGATTTTGGGATTTCAATATCTTGCAAGAAATAATAATAGCCCTTAGGTTCTTTTAAAATATCACTAACAAATCGCGGATATTGATTATGCCCCCAACTATCAAATATCAAAAGATCTTTAGATGTATCAAAATACTTTGATAAACTTTCAAGACCTGCATGTAAATCAAAATCCAGAAAATTTCTAGAAAAATTTTCTGGAGCTATCAAATATCTTTTCTCATCTATTTCTTTAATTTGATATTGCTCATTAAATAAATCAGCTAATTCAGGTCTTAGTTTAAGCATCATCACATTAATCGCTTGTATATCTTTTTTGCTAGCCAAACAACTAATTGCCTCTATTTCATTTTTGGTAAATGCCGAAAGATTTTTGTACATGAAATCGATAAGAATTTTTGCTTTTAGCTCCTCACAGTTAATAGGATCTTGGTGAGCCTGTATCAAAGGCTTCAAAGTCAAACTCGCATACCTTAATTTTGAAGCTGCTTTCCTGAAAAATGCATCCTCAGTATTAACTATTAGATCAGAGTTACTCTCTATAAACTTATCGCCAATAAAATTTGCCAAAGCTTGCATATATTTAAAAGCACTTAAATTAATTGATGAATCAAACTGATTCTTAATTGTTCGAGAAAATAAATTGGATATTGCTGCCTTAAATGCCGGCATATTTTCATCAGACATAGTCTTGATAAGTTCATGTGCTTGCTCTTTGAAATTCATACAAAAACTATCAAAATCATTTAGGTTTTTTAACTGTGTCTCTGGCTTGATAGTTAACCGAATCAATCTATCTATAAACTGCAATAAAATTCTGTTTCCATGTAAGCTTCTTAATTCACCTGAGAAGGTTTTATTACAAGGCTTGATCATTTCAGAATTAATAAAATCAGAAATTGAGGTGGCGCGAATTGCTTCTTGCCAAGTTTCAGCATTTATAGTGTTGTGCCTCGCCAGCAGTTCTATCGCTTTTGGGGCGAGTGTTTTAGGTGGAATGGCTTTGAGTTGTTTTATCAAGAATTTAAATCCTTAGTTATCAACGCATCCAAATGCGGAAAGAAAACTGCTTCCACATGATCGCAAAGAAGATTATGCGTATAAGTTACCAGATCCATCATAGAATCATCAAAAGGCAATACTCTTGTCGCAGGACAGACTTCTCGGCGTCTACAAGTACTCATCCTTGCAAGATGCTCAGACTCTCCATAATTTAGATATCCATAATGATTTAAGTCATGCTCAGATTGATTTATAAAATCAACTTGCAATTCTTTAGTAGCCCGAAATTTATTATCCTCAGTAAACCCAAAATATTTTTCTTGAAACATATGAAATCTACTGTATTCTACTTGAGAGGCACCCAAGGTACTAAAAATCAATTTTTTTGCAAAGTCAATTCTCATAGTAGTCCAGCCCAAACTCACATCAATAGAACTTTTCATAAGCTGTAAAAATCTCTTTTTGAATTCCTCAATATTTAACTTAAATTGCTCACCTTGCACTTGCTTCACTTGCTTGAGCTCTGCTAAAAGTTTTTTGTAAATAATGAAAACAAAACCTAGAAAAATTTTTATGTGATTCTCTAAACCACCCATAAAAGTACCACGCTGATCTAAGAATCTAAAAATATTGGTAGAATTCACGAAAAGCATTTCAAGAATTTGCTTTGCGCTTCGTCTGGCTTGGTCCTTATGGATATTAGGCGCAGATCCCATGTTAAATACCTCTCTCAACTCGGATTGATTACGAGGACAAGTGAAGACTTTTTTCATATCGGCCAGGGCTATAAGAGATTTATCCTGAATTGTCTTTGCTTGCTCTAAGCCAAAATGCCGATTCACAGCAGTGCCAAAAGCTCCTGGCTGCAAATCTAGCTGATAGTTCAACATAAGATCCACGTCAAATAATATAACATAGACTAAATGCTTTACAAAAAATAAGGAATTTTGCTTCTTTAAACGAAGAAGTCCAGCTACTGCTAAAATCTGAGCATTATGGCAATTAGACCCGATGAAATTACTCGTATTTTAAAAGAACAAATCGCACAATACAAAGACTCCACTCAAATCACAGAAGCTGGAAGCGTACTAAGTGTAGGGGATGGTATCGCCCGTATCTACGGACTAGAATCCGCTATTAATGGTGAACTAGTCGAGTTTGATGATGTAGAAAAAACTCAGGGCATGGTTATTAATCTTGAAGAAGATAATGTAGGTGTGGTTCTTCTAGAAAAAGGTCTTAAGATCCAAGAAGGCACAGGCGTCAAATCCACTGGCCGTATTGCTTCTATCGGAGTTAGCGATCAAATATTAGGAAGAATAGTTAGCCCAACAGGTCAGCCACTAGATTCTAAACCAGCGATTCAAGTTGATAAATTCATGCCAATCGAAAAAGTTGCGCCTGGTATCGTTAAGCGTAAATCCGTTCACCAACCGCTTCAGACAGGTATAACTTCTATTGATGCAATGATCCCAATTGGAAGAGGACAACGCGAACTTATTATTGGAGATAGACAAACTGGTAAAACCGCTATCGCTATCGATACTATTCTCAATCAAAAGAATGAACCACCAGAGACAAGACCAATCTGCGTCTATGTTTCAATCGGTCAAAGAAACGGTACAGTAGCTCAAATAGCTAAAAAACTCTCTAACGAAGGAGCGATGGACTACACTGTTATAGTTCACGCAGGTTCTACAGAAACTGCTGCTCAACAGTTTTTGGCACCTTTTGCTGGTGTTTCAATTGCTGAATATTTTCTAGAAAAAGGTAAACACGTGCTTGTTGTCTATGATGACTTGACTAAACACGCTTGGGCATACCGCGCTATGTCACTTCTTTTGAGACGCCCACCAGGTCGTGAAGCTTATCCTGGAGACGTATTCTATCTTCACTCACGCTTGCTTGAAAGAGCTTGTAAATTGTCTGATGATATGGGAGCTGGTTCTATTACAGCGCTTCCAATTATCGAAACTCAAGCAGGTGACGTTTCTGCTTATATCCCAACCAATGTAATTTCGATTACTGACGGGCAGATTTTCCTAGAAAGTAGTTTGTTTAACGCAGGTGTTAGACCAGCAATCAACGTTGGTTTATCAGTATCTCGTGTAGGTGGCGCTGCTCAAACTAAATGTATGAAAAAAGTAGCCGGTCCACTTAGACTTGGTCTTGCACAATTCAGAGAGCTAGAAGCCTTTGTACAATTCGCTTCTGATCTTGATGAAGCTACTCAACAACAAATTAGACGTGGTCAGAAATTAGTTGAAGCTTTGAAACAACCACAGTATTCACCATATACTGTAGGTCAGCAAGTTTCGATTATTTTTGCTGGTGAGCAAGGACTTCTAGACAATATTGAAACCAGTAAAATCTCTAAATTTAAAGAAGATTGGTTTAAGTATTTTGCTGCAAACTGCAAAGATCTAAAAGAAAAACTTGATAGAGGCGCGGCTTTTGATGATGCAATTTCTGCTGAATTAAGATCTGCTCTTGAGAAATTCAAAGCATCGTTCTAAGAACCCGCTAAAGAACCAATTTGAGATTTGATATCCTCAATCTCACTTTTGATCGAGCTTCTAGCTTCCTTGCTAGTGGCTAGAGCTTTGCGATCACCAAAATCTATATCAGTAAAACTCGAATATTGCATTTCTTTTGTAGCCAATTGTAAACTTAATTTTTTGACCTCAACCTGGTTTTTATCCGGGATTTTTTGTTCTTGAAGTTTTTGCCAAAAATTGGCTTCTCCATTCCAGAATTTTGATGCATGACCCATTATATGAGCAGCAACTTTGTGACGCGGCTCATCAGAACCGGCTAATGTCTTTGAATGTTTATCCGCCAAAGCCTCATGCCTACTAGCGTTGTCTTCCATTTTATAAGCAAGTTTTTCTACTGGACTTTTAGGTTTTTTCTCTTCGGTCTCTAAAATACTGATTTGAGATTCAATGTGTTTCTCTCTATAGGTCAATTGCTCTGAGGGAGCAGCTGTTTGATTAATATCAATTTCATCTCTTAGTCCTGAGACTTTTGATTTAAAATCTTGATTTTGTTTTTGGTCTAAAACTTGTGAACGTTCTTGCTTGAGCTTGGCTATTTGCTCTGCTGTTAAATTTGAATTACTGCCAATATGATTGCCCATATGAACCAGGGTAACCAACGAAACTTAAGGCAAAGTTAAGCTTTTGCCCGAAAAGTTAGTATAGAATTCCAATTAAATAATGCCGTCGATAAACCAAATCTATAACTATGAAGTCACTCCGAGACCTGCGTAGCAGGTCGTGGGAGTCCACGATGCACCAGGTAAAGCTGGATTGCCACGCCGCTTCGCGGCTCGCAATGACCTTAAATTGGACTTTCAAGCTTAAGCCAGCTGAGTAGTTACTAGAGGATTACTATAGGAAATAGTGAATACTGAAGAAAGGCTAAAATTCCAGTCACTAAGCCAATATCAGGTCAAGCCAGTATGGTATCATAATCCGTCTGTATTAAGGAAAAACCATGGCAACAGCTACATTATTAGATAAAAAAGGCAAAAAAAGCTCTAAACAAGAGACTTTAAACGATTCAGTATTTGGCCTTGAACCAAACGAACATATTCTTTACTTGGCAAAAGTTCGCCAAGCTGCTAACGCAAGAAGAGGCACTGCTCATACATTGACCAGAGCTGAAGTGCGTGGTGGTGGTGCAAAACCATGGAAACAAAAAGGTACAGGTAGAGCAAGAGCTGGTTCAAGCAATTCACCTCTATGGAACGGTGGTGGTGTAATATTCGGACCACGCAATAATGTCAATTGGAAAAAAGGCATGAACGCAAAAGAGTCTGTATTAGCTCTCAAAAGCGCTTTATCAATGGCTCAAAAAGATTCTAAATTTGCTGTAATTGAAGAATTTACTATTAAAGAAGGTAAAACCAAAGAAATTACTGAAATTCTAAAAACAGCAGAATTGTGCGGCAAAAAAGTTTTGTTAATCGGCAAAATTGAAGATGCTAACAATGAACTAGTGAAAAGAGCTAGTCGCAATGTAATTGATTTGAAATTTATTACAACAGCTGAGTTGAATGTATTTGATTTGCTTAAAGCAGATCAGATCATCGCAAGCGCTGCAGCAGTTAAGGAGATTGAAGAACGCTTCGCTGCGTAATTTAATCAAGGAGAAGATTTATGGCACATTCAATTAGTCAAGTTTTAGATAGACCAATAATTACTGAGAAATCAACTATGATGGCTAGCAAAGACAAAAAATTCACTTTTGCTATTCCTAATTGGGCGACAAAAGATCACGTGAAAGAAGCTTTTGCTAAATATTTCCCTGATCACAAAGTTTTGAAAGTAAACATTGGCAAGATTTTTGGTAAGGCACGCCGCACACGCAAGGGCTATACTAGTCCTGTTGATCAGAAAAAAGCTATTGTAACCGTGGATGGCGCTCATATTGAGTATTTCCCGGAGATTTAGTCCTCAGATATTTTTTAATTCATTTTCTAAGTATTGAATGTTAGGTAGACTATCTTGCAGCTCTTTAGATAATGACTCAGCTAAATTATATTCAGATATTCCGATCGGCTTAGATATGTCTCTGAGGGCATATTCTGCTATAAGTTTATTTTTGTCTTTGCAGAGAATTATACCTATTGTTGAATTATCACGATCTGTTTTCAGTTGTTCATCAACTGCAGAAAGATAGAAATTCAGTTTGCCAAGATACTCCGGCTTAAACTGACCATGCTTAAGTTCAATTACGACATAACAGTGTAATTTTGTATGATAAAAAAGTAAGTCGAGATAGAAATCTTGACCAGAAATCTCAAGATGATGCTGTTTACCAAGAAATGCAAAACCCGCTCCAAGCTCCAACAAAAACTTTGTAATTTGTTCAACTAAAGCCTTTTCAAGATCTTTCTCTTGAGCTTTTTCACCAAGGGTTAAAAAATCAAATTGATAAGGGTCTTTCAGGATTTCATTAGCTAAGTCTGATTGCGAATCAGGCAGAGTTTTATGAAAGTTATGAATCTTTGTTTTTTTGAATTGCCTTTGATATAAACAACTTTCCATTTGATGTACTAATATATTTTGGGACCAGCCATTAGTGATAACTGAATTGATATAGAATGTTCTTTCTTCAGAGCTTTTTGCCTTGTCTAAAATAGTTGTATTGTGGGACCAAGTAATTTGTGCAGGAGCTGCCTGCACAAATTCAAGCTCAGGATAAGCTTTGGCAAAAGCACGCATATATTTAAGATTTCGCAAAGAAAAACCTTTCATCTCAGGAAATTCGCTTTTGAGGTCTTTAGATAAATTATCAATTATTTTACTGCCCCATTTAAATTTGCTCTGCTGTTCCAGAATAGAATTTCCTATATTCCAATAAAGGATTATGAGTTCTTTATTAACTGCTAAGCTTGCACGGTGTTGAGCTAGGCGCACTCGTGATTTTAAATCCTGCAAAAAAACTTTATAGTGTGTACTTAGATATTCTTTTGGATTTTTCAACATAGCACCAAGGTTAGCAAGTGGTCTTGTTGAAAGTAAGGGGTCAAGTGGTCAGCAGATGGTTAAGAAAGCACTCATATTGAGTATTGCCCGGAGATCTAAAGTCTTCTCATTACCAATTTTGGTGATACGCAGCATCTTCACCGGCTGCTGCCGACTTTTTG
>JAJTHA010000223.1 GCA_021299565.1 Candidatus Caenarcanales bacterium | reverse complement strand
CTTCGATAAAAATCTAAATTCAAAAGCATCTTCGACCGTAATATTACCTGAGCTTAAAACTTGCTTCTCGCCTGTAGTGTATTCAATCTCTACCGGAAAGCTCTGGGTACCAGATTCATCAAATCTGATGTATTGGTTAGTCAAATCATTAAATTCAAATTCAAATTCTCCGTCATTATTGGTATCTACTTTAAAACCTAGCATAGATTCTAATAGATCGCTATCAGTCAAACTATTAGGCTTTAAGCTCACTTTGTACACCCCATATTTGAAGTATTTTCGATCTGCAGTATTAGAATCAGAGAAATACTTAAAATCCAAGGTGAATGTCGCGGAATTTAGATCCAAATTGCCTGAGTTTGATTGTAAGCTTATAACATCAAAATCTAAATGAGCAAGAGTAACGGCATATTTTCGAATTGGCACTCCGTCATCTTCACAAGTATAACTAACTTTAAAAATTATTGATTTGCGTCCAATATCAGAAGGTTGAAAAAATCTTTTAATTGAGAATTGTTTACTTGTAGCTTGTGGAGCTCCGGCATTACCGTCAACAGATTCAGAGCTAGTAGGATCTATTGCCCAGGTATATATAACAGAATCACCAAATTCACTAGGGCTTAATGTTGTATTCAAATTAAAAGTATAAACTTTTGTAGCCTGCAATCTCTTATCCAAGACTGGCTCATTGCCTAAACTAATTGATATAGATGCCATTTTAGTAAGATCTAGATCTGAACATACTACAGCTTTGACCATTAGTGTTGAGGAATAAAAACAAAGTAGAAAAAATAAAAATCTGGATTTCACCCGTCATATGCTACCACAGCTATATTAATAACGTCAATATGCTCAAAAACCGAGGTCACAAGCCTGTTTTTTTTGTTTTTGTCCTTCCGGGACCTGGCACCAAAAGGACAGGAATAAAGGGTTAGCCACCAATAATTCTTACTGTCGGTATCAAAGCCTTATCAATCCAATAATTTTTTATACTCTGACAAATTTCAACTAGTGAACTAAAATCATAAGACTTAAGCATAAAAGAATTTGCGCCTGCATTATAAGCCTTATCCAAATCCAACTGTGACTGAGAAGTTGTCATCATTATGATCGGAATCTTTCTCAACTCATCACAAGATTTCAACATCGCCAAAGCCTCTAAACCATTTAGTTTAGGCATATTTAAATCCATTATCATCAAGTATCGCCCTTCAATATTTTCATTCGAGGCGAAATGAGCACGAGCCCTAAAAAAGTCCAAAATCTCCTGACCATCTTTCAACCACAGGATCTCATCTTTATGTCCGATTTCATCAAACGCAAGTTTAATCAACTCAAAATCTTCTCGTGAATCATCCGCAAATATGATTTTTGTCCCCATTTAGCTTTGATACCCAAAAATGTGGCATAAAATACTCAGTGCAAAATCCTAATGCTGAATTAAGTCAAAGATTACAACTAATATTGGATGCTGTTGATATTGGCACTTGGACCTGGCGATTTCATGATAATTTCGTGACCTGGGACGATAAAATGCACCAAATCTATGGAGCAATTACACCCTTTGACGGAAGCTTCGCGGATTTTGATTCATATGTGCACAACGATGATAAACAAATTCTTTGGGATGCAGTAAATGAATCACTGAAGACAGGAGTCTTTGAATCTGAGTTTAGAATCATCAGACCAAAAGATCAACTAATAAGATGGATTGAAGCAAAAGGGCAAATATATTTTGATGAGATCCAAGAAGCATCTGGAATGCTGGGTATTAACTTTGATATCACTGATAGAAAAATAGCTGAAGATTTAGAGGAAGCTAAACGAGAATATTACAGAGAAATTTTCGAAAGCAATCCATCACTGATGTGGGAATCAGGACTCGATAAATCATGCACATACTTTAATAAAAGTTGGTTAGATTTCACCGGCAAAGCATTAAATCAAGAACTTGGAAACGGCTGGACAGAAGGAGTTCACCCCAAAGATCTTAGTAAATGTATGGAAATATACACAGAATCATTTGACCGTAAAGAAGAATTCATCATGGAATATCGCCTCAAGCATCATAGCGGAGTTTACAGATGGATACTTGACAAAGGAGCTCCAAGATACAATGCCAAAGGCGAATTTATCGGCTATCTTGGTTCATGTATCGATATCGATGATCTCAAAAAAAACTCACTAGAAAGCCACGATCTCAAACGAGCATTAGAAAACACGGTTGAGGGGATTTCGAAATATAGTATTAATGGCATTTGCATTTATGCAAATGAAACTTACCACATGATCCACGGCTATGAACCTGGGGAATACATCAACATGAAATGGATCAAAACCATAGACACACGCAAACAACAAATAGCTCTCAATGCTTTTAATCTTGCCATTGCTCAAGGAAGAAATACTTTTGAAATTCTCGGTCGTAAAAAAGACGGTTCATGTTTCCACAAAAAATGTACATTGATAGTTTCTTACGACGAAAACAACAAGGCAAAGCATGTCTACAGCTTCAGCTCAGATATTTCACCAGAGAAACAAGCACAGGAAGATCTAAAAGCCAAAAGCAAAGAACTTGAAAGAT
>JAJTHA010000199.1 GCA_021299565.1 Candidatus Caenarcanales bacterium | reverse complement strand
TGGCACTTGAATTAGTTAGAGAATTGACTTGGAAATTAAAAGTAAGAGGACCAAATTTCTTGGCTAGTAATTTTTGAGATTTTTTCACGATAGGCTCTGAAATAATTTCTACTTGTTTGCTAGATGCTTTAAATTCATCTTCTATCATTGCCTCTTCTAGGCGAATAGCATCATACTCGGCCATACACGGATTGAAGCTTAGTACTATTAGTAGTGTGAGCGCCATTGCTCGCATACTATATATATATACCCGGTTTGGATTATGCTTTAACTAAAGCAAGTAGTTATACTCTTGTCATCCTGAGGAGTGGACGAAGTCCACGACGTCAGGATCCACCATGCATCAAGGTAAGTGGACCCTGACGTCGCTTCGCTCCTCAGGGTGACGTGATATTTTTCCGTCAGGGTGAGAAGCAAGCACCGCCCCCAGCAAATACAAAGACCCAGTAACGATTTTGAGATTGTCTTGATAAACAGCCAAATCAGGACGACTTTTGGATTCAATCACTTCCACCCTAGGGCAGAGTTGTTTAAGCTCTGTTGCTAAAACGCTCGCTGGCATTTTGCGTTCAGAATCAACTTCAGTTGCAATAATCAAATCACCTGGAGACAAAATATCTGAAAACAAATTCTCACAAAAACTCTTATAATCTTTATCCAAAAAAGCCAAAACAAAAACTTTTTTTTGATTAAGATCTGCAACTGTATCGCGAATAAACTGATTCAGCAATTTGGCTCCTGCTGGATTATGAGCACCATCGATAATTAATTTGTTTTCTGGCTTATAAACGAATCTCCCTTTGTGGTGATCCCCAAAAGCATCAATAAAACTTTTTTGCTTCTCCTGACTCACATCAATTCCAGTCAAGCTGTGAAAAACTTCTAGTGCCAACAAAAAATTTTGACCAGTGATGGAGTTGGGCATTGATTCTGAATATTTACCTTCAAAATGAGGCACTCCATCTCGCTTGATACATTCTTTTTCAATACGAATTTGTTCAACAGTCTCTCCCAAATAATCCATATGATCCAAAGCCACATTAGTCAAAACTGTCGCGAGTCTCTTTGAGGCATCAGTGGTGTTTGTTGCATCCCATCTGGCGCCCATGCCAGCTTCCAAAATTGCTATATCCACTTTTTGTTCACGAAAATATTCAAAAGCCACTAAGGTGATTTTTTCAAACTCGGTTAGCGCCAGGGTGTCATCCTGAGCGTTAGCGAAGGATCTCTTTCCGGAGAAATTCTTCGCCTGCGGCTCAGAATGACAACTAGCATACAAGCTATCAAAATCTTCTCTCGCAATCTCTTTGCAATTAACTCGAATTCTCTCAGTAACACTGATCAAATGCGGGCTAGTATATTTGGCAATATTTTTTTCTGGGAAATAATGACAATAAAGCAACTCCAAAAAACTCGCCACTGAGCCTTTGCCATTGGTTCCAACGATATGAATTGATTCAAATGTGTTTTGTGGATGCCCCCTGGATTCCAGAGCCTGCAAAATGTTAACTAGACTGGTATTGATTTGGATATATTTATTAGAAGCTTTCATCCGCTACATCATTATCAATATCATTTGACTTTGGAAGCGGTGCAAAATCATCTTCTACAAAATGCGTAGCACCAAAACTTTTTGATTTAGTGAAGCTATCCTCAGCCTGATTCTCCATCGCAAAATCATTTTGACTTACAGTTGCCAATTCCAAAGCTTCTTGGTTTGAAGGTTCTGAAGCATTAGCAAGCTGTTGAGCTTGAGCCGTCTTCTCATCACGATAAACAGTTTTCGAAGCCGGTCTTGGCTGTCTATTGAATTTATTATTACGCTGTTGCGGATTGATAGCCGGACTAGTTGCTTGAACTGGAGCGCTATTAGGTTGATTTGGTCTGCGATTATTTGATCTATCGTTAGAATTTCTATCGTTACGATCATTTCGATCATTTCTATCGTTACGATCATTTCTGTCGTTGCGATCAAAACGCTCTCTATCATTACGATTGCGCTGTTGATTGTTTTGACTATAGCTATTGTGTCCTTGTTGTCTTCGATTATTTGGGTGATTGTTTCTAGGCTCATCTCCACCTTTGAGGTTGAATATCACTCCACTACCAGAACAATGCTGACAAGTATTACCAAAGACTTCAGCAAGAGATTGTCCAGAACGCTTACGTGTAATTTCAGCAAGACACAAATCAGACAATTGTCCTACTTGTGGTTTCGCTTTGTCTGTTTTCATTGCAGACTCCAGAACTTCCATCACTGCGATACGATCAGCTCTATCAGCCATATCGATAAAGTCAATAATAATCATTCCACCAATATTTCTCAAACGTATTTGCCTAGCGATTTCTACCGCTGCTTCCATATTGGTTCTTCTAACAGTTTCTCTTAGTGTCGTTGAACTTGTGAATTTACCAGAGTTAATATCTATTGCAGTCAGCGCTTCCATACCCTGTATGATGATATAGCCGCCGTTTGGAAGATTTGCTCTATTGGATAAACATCCTCTTAATTCTCTAAGCACATCTGTTTTTGCCAAAAGCTCAGCTGCGTCTATTGCAGTCACAGTGATCTCTCTACCAGACCAGGTTTTCAAAAATTCCTGAGTACGATATTTGGCTTGCATATTACCTACACAAATTTCATCAATAGTACTATTGAAAGCATCTCTCAAAACCGAATAAAGAAAATCTGAGTCTTTATAGATAGGGCAGTAAGAATCTGCTCTATCGTATTTATCAACAATATTTTTCCATCTTTCCCAGATATTCAAGAAATCTTCTTCAAGTTCTTCTTGGGATCTTCCAGCCGCTTCAGTTCTGATCACTACACCGAGTTCTTCCGGCTTCATCAAATTGGTTATTGATCTAAGCCTGTCTCTTTCAGCGTTTTCACTAATACGACGACTAATAGCGATAGTTTTGTTTTCAGTTGTAACCACATAGTATCTACCTGGCAAACTGATTCCTGGATTGACTCTTGGACCTTTATTACCTGTTGGTTCTTTGACGATTTGCACCAATAATCTTTGTCCAGGGCTTAAACGAGTCTCAAGAGCACCTCTACCTGGAATATCGTTTGCATGCAAAAAACCCATCTGACCATCTGCGATTTTGACGAAAACCGCGTTGATAGAGGGCATGATGTTCTCTACAATTACTGAATAAACATCTCCTACACTATATTCATTTTTGGAAATAAAAAAATCTATTGCCTTACCGTCTTCCATTAATGCTGCGATATGGTCTTGTTCTGAAATTACTAATTGACGCACGAAAAACTCCTTAATTTAAAATTGCCTAATTGTGTCACGTATAAATTTGCTTAGTTTTACGCAAGTTCCAGAAAGTTCCTGGCAATAGAGCTTGGAGAACCTGATCTGCTCTCTGGGATTTTCTTAAGGTGAGTTCTAATTGTGAATTATTTAAAACTTTTATAGTTACAATTTCAGGTCTAAGATCTACTGATTTTGTTTTACCTTTTGAAAATCTCTCTATTGTTATCGTTTCCTGTTTCAGAAAACCCTCTACCAAACTTTGCAAATCCTTATCTTCTATATCTTTTGATGCTATATAAACAGTTTCAAGAATTTCTAGTTTTGATAGTTTGTTCTGAGGACCAACGTTAACTACCTCTACTATTCTAGCTTGCTCTGGTAATTGTAGATTTAAAATTTCCGTTAATTTTTCTAAATCATCAAAGCTTTCAGCCAGATCTATTTCTAAATATTCCCCTTCACTCTCAACAAATAACGGCAAAGCGCTCAACCAACTGATTTTCATGCGTTGATTGAAACCAGTCGAATGTACTACAGGTAAACCCGTCCTACGTAAAGCTCTTTCAATCATTTTCTGAAAATCCAAGTGCGATATGTATTTCAAATCGCCAAGCTTTGTTATTTTGATCTGGAGTTTTTGAGCTGATTGGGTGTGTTTGACGACGACGTGGACGCTACCGTCATCGCTAGCTTTATCGTTAGAAGCATTTGCTTCCTGGTAAGTGGATTCTGACGCCCCTTCGGGGCTCAGAATGACAGCTTCTGAATTTTGAGCCGAGCTTAAATTCAATCCCGCATATGAAGTTTTGCGCTTTTCAATATCTATGACCGTCACAAAAGGATTTTTATCAGACCTATCTACGGTAACAACATTAACTACATCTAGATTGAAACACACACCGCAAGCATGACACTTGTTTTCAGTACAAGGGATAGTTTCCAACTCTTGTACGGCTTGATTCCATTCATGCAACAAAAACTTATCAGTAAAACCAATAGAAAGCACATCCCAAGGCTGTTTGGAACCAGGCTCTCTAAATCCACTTGCTTCATGATTCAAATCAAGATCAAATTTTGAAGCGGAATTTTGCCATCTTGAAATAGAAAAATTCTCCGCCCAAGATTCTAATCTAGAACCATTTTGCCAAAGATCTTTAATAACTCTAGACCAACGTCTATCACCTCGCGACAGAACCGATTCTATGAGAGCGATTCCAGGATCTGTACAATTCAATTTCACAAATGCTTTTAGTCTACGTTCATAAATTCCATCCATCAAATATTTTTGCTTCGCCGCAAAATCTTCTTGACTACACTGAGAGAACCACTGAAACGCAGTAAAGGTCTTGGGTACAAAAGTCGAAATAGTACAAGTCAAATTAATAAGTTTATTGTATTTTTGTGGATTCAATTTCCTCAATTCTTTAGACATGTTGACAGACCATGTAAGAATATCCAGAATTGCATCTAAATCTTCATCTGTCTCAAACGGAAGCCCAATCATAAAATATAATTTAATATGGCTCCAACCCGCTTCGTAAGTACCTTTGATAGTTTTATAAATATCTTCTTGAGATAGTCCTTTATTGATAATTCTACGCATTCTTTCGCTACCAGCTTCTGGAGCAAAAGTCATTCCTGATTTGCGCGCTTGACTTAATTCATCAGCAAGTCCCACATCAAATCTATCAGCTCTTTGAGAAGGCATAGACAAGCCAATTCCAGAACTAGCATGTTCATCATTGATCGCTCTAGCTGCTTCAGTCAGACAAGTATAATCACTTGCAGACAGTGACAACAAACTCATATCTTCATAACCACTATTTTTACGAGATTCTATACTTAGCCTCAAAAGATCTTCTGGACTGCGTTCTCTGACAGGCAGATAAGTATAGCCAACCTGACAAAATCTACAACCTCTATCACAGCCTCGACGTATTTCTAGCACTTGCTTATCCTGAACCACTTCTATATGCGGAACTGGACCTGAAACAGGCTGATTAAAATCACCAAGCTCTTTGGTGATGCGCTTATTCACAGGATACGGCACATCAGCTTTAATCGCTTGAGGCAGATAATTATTTATTTCATCAGCCTGATAAAATCTTGGCACGTATATACCAGGCAATTGCGACAAAGCGAACAAAAGCTCTTCACGACTAGCATTTGGCATTTGAACTTTGATATCTTGCACTTCAGTGATTAACTCTTCGCCATCACCGATAATATAAAAATCCATGAAATCCGCCATAGGCTCTGGATTGAAAACCGCTGGACCACCAGCGAAAATCAAGGGTTCATTTTCTTGTCTGTCTTTGGCTTCTAGAGTGATTCCTGCCAAATCCATTACATTTAAAACATTGGTGTAGCAAAGTTCATAGGCTAAAGAAAATCCTACAAAATCAAATTCTTTAATTGGGCGATTTTGCTCCCAAGACCAAAGCGGGACATTACGCTCTTTCATAAGAGCTTCCATATCTGGCATCACGGCAAAAGCTCTATCGCAAAGATAATCAGGATGACGGTTGACAATGTTGTATAAAATTTTGATTCCAAAATTTGACATTCCCAATTCATACAAATCCGGATATACAATCGCCATGCGGCATTTAGCGCTATTCCAATCTTTACGGTAAGCGCCCCACTCAAGACCTAGATATTGACCGGGTTTTTGGACTTGAAGTAGTAAATCGTTTTTTAGTTTGTCTTGGAGTTGCATGTTTTTTAGACCTCTTTTGAAAGCTACAAGAGCAAGGCTTGCGAGTCCGAACTACCCGGAGTTTACTCGCAGTAAATGAGGATAGAGAGGACGAGCGTAACGCAGCTATTGGAGGTTTCGGAAGGGGTCTACTAAACTTTTACAGAAATATCAACACCTGCAGGAAGATCAAGATCTTTCAGTGCAACTGTTGTTTCATGAGTAGAATCAATAAGATCAATAAGTCTAGAATGTGTTTTTATCTGGAAATGTTCACGAGACTTTTTATCAACGTGTGGTGATCTCAAAACACAATATCTGCGGATATTTGATGGAAGAGGGATAGGCCCACAAACTCTAGCTCCAGTACGTTCAGCAGCTTCTACTATTTGTTTAGCTGATGCGTCTAAATTTGCAGCATCATAGCTTTTCAACTTGATACGAATACGGTTTTGTTGTTTTTTCTTAGTAGCTGTTGCCATAGGGTATAAATTATATCTTAGCGGGAACACTATACTTGAGCAAGGATTATAAAAACTATATTAACTTATTAGATGTATGCTTTGGATCTAGCCCTAATACCCCCAATTGAGGTCATTGAACGGGCCATAAGCATTAGTGCAGGCTTAGAAAGCAGTAAGATTAAATTAAATAAATTCAACATGATCCCCCATATCAGCCTGTCGATGGCAGCAATTGACCTAAACCGCTCTTATAAGGTATTGGACAAACTAGAAGATCTTGCTTCCAAAACCAAAGAGCTCAAAGTAACCATTCAGGGTAATTATCAAGCAGAAGTCTTGTCAAAACCTGTCTGTGGCTGGGCTATAGTGCATAACGACGATTTGCTTGAGCTTCATGAAAAAGCACATAAGTTACTGAGAGCCTATCATGACGACGATTTTGGCTTAGATGCCTTTGCCGAAGCAGATTTGGTGCTCCCAATCAGTAAAAGCATTGTGGAAGATTATGACTTAAAATACGCCACAAGCAATTACCAAGCGCATTTGACACTAGGATTCGGGCAATATAATCAACACGAAGAGTTTAGCTTTATGGTCAATAATATGAGCCTTTATCAACTAGGCAATTTTTGTACTTGTAATAAATTGATTAGCCGTTTTGGCTTAAGCTAATCCGGGGTCGGGTCTTAAATTAGCCTCTTTTTTATTATTTATTCATAAGTCGCAGTTTGGTCATGAAGCGTAACGCAAAGTAAGTCACCAGAAAGCCCCATGTTAAGATAATTTTTCGATGCCTGGAGCTAAAACTAAATGGATAAACGTTAGATCCTTTGGCGAATTACTAAAGACTTGGCCAACTAATAACACTAGAGTTGACAGTAATTCCAAAAATACTCCTAAAGAAGCCACAACTCTTATCAACCCTCAAAAACCGGTAAATCCAGATCATACTCAAAACAAGATACCAGATCAGCTTAGAGCATTAGCAAAAGCTATTAGTGAAAGAACAGCAGAACAAAAAACACAATTTGAAGAAGATAGCTTTTCTGCAGCGGCTTACATAATTAATCAAGCAAAAAATTATGCCAGCAATTCAACAAAAAGAGCTTTGATTAATCAAAGCATGACTACAATTGCTCAAACTCTAAGTCATAAGATT
>JAJTHA010000056.1 GCA_021299565.1 Candidatus Caenarcanales bacterium | reverse complement strand
TATAATGAGCTAGATCTTCAATATATTTAAGATTAGTAGTAGCTTTTGCTGCAAATTCTAAAAGCTCAATTGCTTTTGAGACTTCGCCTAACAGAAAAAAAGTTACGCTTAAATTGTAATAAGCGTCATAATAATCTGGCTTGAGAGTAATTGATTTAGCAAATATATTTACCGCTTGGTCTAAAGACAATAAATCTTTAATTAAAAGTCCCAGAAAATTATAAAGCTCATGATCATTAGCTCCTAAATCAATAGCTTTTTGTAAATAAGGCAAATAAATATTTTCTTGAGATTTACCATTTAAGTTATATAAAGAATATGCGAGAAAAGCATAAACCCATGGATTTTGCTGATTATAAGTTAAAAAATTCTCCAGAAGTTCTTTAGACTTCTGAAAATTTTTCAAAGCAACCGCTTCTTTAGCTTGCGCCAAAATCATATTTAATTCATTAGGGTCTTTAAGATTCATAATAAAAAGCAGATATAATACCAGTATATAGCCTTATTTTGGAGTTTTTCTTATTCTCAAAACCGCAACACTAGTAGCCCTTCTAACTATCTTCAGTAAAATTCTTGGACTAGCCAGAGACCTTATAGTCGCACATTATTTTGGAACATCAATGCAAGCAGATGCTTTTAATATGGCGTATATGCTTACAGGAAATTTTTTTATTATTTTTGGTTGTGTTGGTGGACCCTTCTATAGTTCTGTAATTGCAAACTTACCAAAAATCAGCGAAGGCGGTAATAAAACTTGGATTTTTATCAAAGACATACTGGTCAAAACCACAGTAGCATTAGTATTGATTTCAATTGCTTTGTATATCTTCAAAAGCACTCTACTACAATTTTTCATTAACCAAGAAGCAAATCCAGATTATTTCAATTTGACTTTAATTAATATCGACATTTTGATACCTCTAGTTTTGATTTGCGGTCCTATAGGCATTGTTTATGCGGTTTTGAACTGCTACAAAAAATATGCTGAACCTAGTTTTTCACCAGCGATAGTAAATATTGTTTCAATAGCTACTGTCTTCATTATGGGTGATAGTTTAAACGGTCTTGCTATGGCAATAGGAACTTCACTTGGAGGTATCGCTTCTTTACTAACTCAATTTAGAACTTTAGATCAAATAAAAACTACACTCAAAAACAAAATCAATGAAATTAGTTTTGATCTCAAAGAACAAAAGCAAAATTACCATAAAATTCTAATGCCAACTCTCTTAGCTACAGGGGCTAGTCAATTAATGGTTTTTGTTGATGGACATTTTTGCGCGGAGCTTGAAGCTGGCTCCTGGACTGCTTTAGTGCTATCAAACAGACTAATACAAATGCCTCTAGGAATTTTGCTGACAGCTTTTTTGGTGCCGACTTTTCCTCGCATTACAAAATTAATTGCCGAAAAAAACTTTAGTGATGTAAAAAAAGTTTTAAGCAAATCAATTGGAATTTTAGTACTTTTATGCATTCCAGCTACTCTTGTTGGATTATTTTTTTCAGAACCTTTGATTAAACTAGTTTTTGAGCATGGAGCATTTGACGCTAGATCCACACAAATGGTTAGTTCGACTTTTTATTATTTATGTTTTTCAATTATTCCTTATGTTTTGAGAGATTGCTTCACTAGAACTCTTTATAGTTTTGGGGAAGCAAAATTTGCTTTTTATTTGACTTTAAGTTCTGTAATTATCAAATATGGATTAAATTATTTGCTGGTAAAAAACTTTGGTCTTAATGGGCTTGCTATTTCAACTACTTTAATAACAATTATCAATGCCAGCATCATGCTCGTTATCTTGATTAAGACCTGGCGTCATGCTTTAAACACTCAGTCTAGTTTATAATAAACAGGCAGTGATCAAACTTAAAAACGTCACCAAAGATTATGGCAGCATCAAAGCTCTAGATAGAGTTAATCTTGAGATTAACGCTGGAGAAATGGCGCTTGTAGTTGGAGCAAGTGGTGCTGGTAAATCATCTCTGATGAGACTACTTTATAGAGAAGAGAAACCGGACGAGGGTCAGATAATAATAGGCAATATCGATGTAAGCTCTCTTTCTCACACAAAAATCCCATATTTAAGAAGAAGAATGGGAATTATTTTTCAGGACTTTAAATTATTACCTCACAAAACAGCTTTTGAAAATGTGGCTTATGCTCTCAGAGGCTTAGGCGCTGAAGAATACGAAATCCAAAAACGTGTTTCTGGAGCACTCAAGCTAGTTGGACTTATCGATAGAGCTTTTAATTTACCAAGTGAATTATCAGGCGGTGAACAACAAAGAGTTGGCATAGCAAGAGCTATAGTTCAAGGACCTCCTCTAGTAATCGCCGATGAGCCTACTGGTAATCTTGATCCTGCTACAAGTTTTGAGATATTTAGACTACTGGAAAAAATCGCCGAAAGAGGCACAACAATTTTGGTTAGCACTCACAATCAACAAATTGTGCAGGAGTTTGGAAAAAGAGTAATCACTCTTGATAAAGGAAGGGTAATTGCTGACACCGGTTCAGTGAATGTACCCGGCTTTAGTAGGTAAAATAAAATGAGAGAATTAAGAATAGTATGGAGAACCATTCAAGAGGCTTTTA